>DATEOX010000445.1:0-10479 GCA_035273585.1 Thermoanaerobaculia bacterium | reverse complement strand
TGGGGCAGGCCCTTCAGCACCGTCCGCAACTTCGCTCACCTCACCCTCGTCGAGCCCGACTTTGCGTCGCGCATCAAGTACCAGAGCCCCTGGTGGTACCTCGAGACGCTCCCCCGCTGGTGCGCGCTCACCATGCTGCCGCTGGTCATCGTCGGGCGAAAGCGGGCACACGCAACGTTCATCCTCATCCCCCTCCTCGTGCTCTCGCTCATCCGGCACAAGGAGCTGCGATACGTGCAGGGCATCGTCCCGTACCTGGCCATCGCGGCCGGCATCGGCTTCGCGCTCTGGTGGCGGCAGGGGAAGCGGCGGATCGCCGTGACGCTGCTCATCCTCTCCCTCGGCTGGAATCTCTACGGTCTCAAGTACCTCGGGCGCAAGTCGATGCCCGCCGTGATGGCCGCCCGCCTGCTGAGCGACGATCCACGCATCCACACCATCGCCCTCTCCCAGCTCTGGGCGTACGGCGACCGCCTCTACTTCGGCGACCGGCGCGAGGTGCGGGACATCCAGACGCCGCCGCGGGACCTGCCCGCCGCCCTCCGCGGCGCGGATGCCGTCAGCCTCTACGAGAGCGACCTCACGCCCGACGTCGAGGCCCAGTTGCGCGCGCACGGCTTCGTCCGGAGGGCGCACTTCGACACCGGCGCCGCCCGCGCGGTCGTCGTCTACACTCCCGATCATGGACAGCGTTGAGGTGAGGGCGAGCCGGATTCACGGCAAGGGGGTGTTCGCGTACAAGGCCATCAAGGCGCGGCGGAAGATCGGCGAGCTCGCCGGCGAGCTGATCTCCCTGCGCGAGGCGCGCCGCCGCGCGGCGTCGCTGCAGTCGATCGCCATCGTCGAGTTCGACGACGACACCGCGCTCGACGCCTCGGTCAACAGCAACGAGCTGCGCTACGTCAACCACTCCTGCGCGCCGAACACCTATATGCGCCGCTACGCGCACCGCGTCGAGTTCTACTCGCTGCGCGCCATCAGGCAGGGGGAGGAACTGACCTGCGACTACGGCGAGACACACCACGACGGCACGCTGCCCTGCGGCTGCGGCGCGGACCGATGCCGCCGCTTCATTTGATCAGCTTGCGGTACTTCGGATCGAGCGCGTCGATCAACCCGTCGCCGAGGAAGTTCAACCCCATCACCGCGAGCATGATGGCGATGCCGGGGTAGATCGCGAGGTGATTCGCCCGCCCGAGGTACTGCCGGCCGTAGGTGAGCATTGAGCCCCACGACGGCGTGGGCGGCTGCACGCCCAGCCCCAGAAACGACAGCGACGCCTCGGCCAGGATCGTGCCGGCCAGGCCGAGGGTGGCCATCACGATCACCGGGTTGATCACGTTCGGCAGCACGTGCAGGGCGATCACCCGCGGCGAGCGCGCGCCGAGGGCCTTCGCCGCCGTCACGTACTCCATCTCCCGCACTTTCAGCACCTGCCCGCGCACCAGGCGCGCGTAGCCGACCCAGGCCACGATCACCAGCGCCAGGACGACGTTGTTCACGCTCGGCCCGAGCACGGCGACCATGGCGATGGCCAGCAGGATGCCGGGGAATGACAGCAGGATGTCGGTCAGGCGCATGACCAGCGTGTCCGCCGCGCCGCCGAAGTAGCCGGCGATCGCGCCGAGCGTCACGCCGATGAGGGAGGCGATGACCACCACGCTGAAGCCGACGCGCAGCGACACGCGCGCCCCCCAGATGATCCGCGACAGCACGTCGCGCCCCAGCTCGTCGAGGCCGAGCGGATGCTCCTTCGACGGCGCCTCCAGCCGGCGCGAGGTGTCCTGCGCATTCGGATCGAACGGAGACAGCAGCGGCGCGGCGATGGCCATCGTCAGCAGGGCCAGCGTCAGGATCAACCCGATCATGAAGGCGAAGTTCTTCAGCAGTTTTCTCATTCGAGCTTCACCCTCGGGTCGACGACGCCGTACAGCAGGTCGCTCAGGAAGTTCACCATGATGTAGGTCAAGGCGATGATCAGGATCGAGGCCTGCACCTGCGGGTAGTCGCGCGTGGTGATGGACGTGATGAGCAGCCGTCCCAGCCCCGGCCAGGAGAAAATCTGCTCGGTGATGATCGCCCCGGTGAGCAGCGATCCGAACTGCAGCGCGAGCACGGTGATGACCGGGATCAGCGCGTTCTTCAGCGCGTGGCGGAAGATGGCGCGGGTGCGCGTCACCCCCTTGGCGATGGCCGTCGTGACGTAGAGCTGCCCGAGCTCCTCCGCCACGCTGACGCGGATCATGCGCGTGAGGATCGCCGCCAGGGCCAGGCCCATGGTCAGCGAGGGCAGCACGATCGACTTGAGTCCCTCGTCGCGGCCGGATACCGGGAACCAGGTGCGGTTGATGGCGAAGGCGATGATGAGCAGCGGTCCGAACCAGAAGCTGGGCATGGAGACGCCGATGAGGGCGAAGAAACGCGCAACATTGTCGATCCACGAGTTGCGGTAGATGGCCGAGACCATCCCCAGCGGGAAGGCGACGAGCAGCGCCACGAGCATGGCCCCGAACGCGAGCTGGAGGGTGGCCGGATAGCGGGTGCGGATCTCCTTGGCCACGCTCTCGTTGGTCCGGAAGGAGCGGCCGAGGTCGCCGTGCGCGATGCGGCCGAGGTAATGGACGTATTGCGACCAGAGCGGCTGATCCAGCCCGAGCGCCTTGCGCACGTTGGTCACGTCCTCGGGGCGCGCCCCCTCGCCGGCGATCTGCACCGCCGGGTCGCCGGGGATGAGATGGATGAGCGAGAAGACCAGCGTCAGGATCCCGAGGGTGATCGGGACCATCTGCAGGAGTCTGCGGATGATGTACTGCGTCATGCGACTGCCGCCGCCGGTTGCAAGGTCCGTGTCATCCTTTCGAAGACACGTTCCAGCCCCGTATTTTGACCGTCGGCGCGAGGGTGCCGCCGAACATGTTGAACCACGTCCCGACCCGGCGCCGCTCGCGCGTGATCCCCTCCACCTGGTTCAGCGCCTCGACCAGCGACTGCGTCCAGCGGAGATTCGGCAGCCGCGCCGCCACCTGGCCGTCGCGGATCAGGAACGTGCCGTCGCGCGTGGTGCCCGTCATGAGCGCCGTCTTCGGCTCCAATAGGCCGTTGACGTAGTTGAAGCGGGTGACCCAGATGCCGAGTTTCGTGGAGCGGATCAGCTCCTCGCGCGTCGCGTCGCCGGCGCCCATGGCCATGTGGAACGCGGAGCCGTGCTCGGCGGAGCCGAGGCTCCAGCAGTTCGCCGTCGCCGTCAGGTTCAATCGGTCGGCGTAGGCCTTGTCCAGCGCGGGCGTCGTGACCACTCCGTTTGCGACGAGCTCTACGCGCCGCTTCGGCAGCCCCTCGAGATCGAAGGGGAACGGCAGGAACGCCTCGTCGACGGCGTCGTCGGCGATGGTGACGTTCGCGCCGAGGAGTTGCTCGCCGAGGCGGCCGGCGAGGAAGGAGGTGCCGTCGTCGTACGACTGGCCGCTGAACGCGATCATGTTCAGCCACTCGAACACCTCGGAGAGCGCCGGCGGCTCGAGAATGACGTCGTATGGGCCGGGCGGGAGGTCCTCCGGCTTTTCGATGAGGAGCGTAGCCTTCGTCGTCGCTTCGTCGCCGAGGTCGAGGATGTCGACGTCGCTCGCGCCGCGGGCGCAGCGGGTGGCGTAGCCGGACGCGCCGCCGTTGATGGCGATGACCGTCGCATCGGAGGAGGTCATCCGCGCGTAGCGCATGACGCCGTGCGTGTTGGCCGTGGCCACGCTCGCCCGCGCGGTCGACCAGGAGCCGGCGAAGGTGACACCGCGCGCGTGGCCGCCGTCGAACATCGCCTTGAGGTCGCGGGCCTTCGCCGCCGGATCGAGCAATGCGGTCCCTTCGTCATAAGTGCGCAGCTCGGGGACGGGCTCGTGCTCGCGATAGAGGCCGCTGAAGTTCTGCAGCGGCCCGGCGTGGCGCGCCGCCTCGCGGGCCAGCTCCGCGACGCGCGCCAGCTCGTCGGTATCGAAGGCGCTCGTCGAGGCAACGCCCATGGCGCCGTCGACGATCACCCGCAGCGCCAGCCACGCGCTCTCGTCCGACATGTTCTGGTGCACGCCGGAGTTGGCGAAGCGGCTGACGTCGTGGTCGACGCCGACGAAGACCGCGTCGGCCTCTTCCGTCTGCGCGGCATCGAGGGCGCGGGCGAGGATCTCGCGGCTCTCCGACTCGCCGCGCATCAGGCCATCTCCACGTTGCGGAACCGCGCCGCCGGCGCGCCGTGCGCCACGCGCATGGTCTGCATCGGATCGCCCTTGCCGCAGTTCGGCAGGCCCCACACTTGCCACGAACCGCGGTCGGCGATGGCGTCGCAGGAGCGCCAGAACTCGGGCGTCGTGCCGGTGTAGAGCGGGTTGCGTAGGAGGCGCCCGAGGCGGCCGTTCTCGATCTCGTAGGCGACCTCGCATCCGAACTGGAAGTTCAGGCGGAGGTCGTCGATGGACCATGACTTGTTCGTCTCGACGAAGACCCCGCGCTTCGTATCGCGGATGATGTCGTCGAGCGGCGTCGCGCCCGGCTCCAGGTTGATGTTCGTCATCCGGATGATCGGGATGCGCGCGGCGCTCTCCGCCCGCACCGTGCCGTTGGACTTGCGGCCGATGGTGGGCGCGGTATCCCGGCCGGTGAGGTAGTCGACGAACATGCCGTCGCGGATGAGGTGGAAGCGCTGCGCCGGCACGCCGTCGTCGTCGAAGCCGAAGGAGCCGATGGAGCCGGGGATCGTCGCGTCGGCGACGATGTTGACGATATCCGATCCATAGTGGAAGTCGTTCAGCATCGACGGTTGCAGGAACGAGCCGCCGGCGAGGGAGATCTCCAGTCCGAGCGCGCGGTCGAGCTCCGTCGGATGCCCGCACGACTCGTGCACCTGCAGCGCGAGCTGCGCCGACCCGACGATGAGGTCAAAGCGCCCGGCCGGCGCTTTCGGCGCGGCGAGCAACGCCAGCGCCTCATCCCGTACCTGCAATCCTTTTTCTGCGAGGCGCAGCCTCTCGATGAACTCCCACCCCTCGGCCTGAAAGTCGCCGCCGAACGGATTGGGATACGTCCGCCGCTGCATCTCGCCGCCGTCGATGGCGATGGCCTCGATGCCGCCACCCATCTCGGTGGTGGTCTGGTCGAGGAAGCTGCCGGCCGTCGATGCGAACAGCTTCTCCTGCCGGTAGCAGGAGATGTCCCCCGCCACCTGCTGCATGCGCGGATCGCCGCGCATCGGCTCGGTCGCCTGCAGCAGATGCTCGATCTTCCGCTCCAGCGGAATCGACCACGGATCGATCTCGTACCTGGATCGCCACGTGGCGACCTGCGGCTCGACCTCGCTCAGCACGACCTCGGCAGTGGAGGCGATGTTGCTCGCCGCCGCCACCTTCAGCGCCCGCCGCGCCGCGCGTCTGATCGCTGGCTCGCTGACGTCGCTCGTCGCCGCGAACCCCCACCCATTCCCCACCAGCACGCGCACCCCCACCGCCCGGTCGACGGTGGCGGAGAGATGGTCGACCTCCCCATTGCGCACCTTTACGTGCTGTTGATGCGTCGCCGTCCAGCGGATGTCGGCATAGCGGAGCGCCGGCCCGGCCAGCGAGCCAAGAACGTCCTCGAGCAGCTCGCGGTACGGCTTCATCGCGGCCGGGATTATAGCGATGCAAGCGTGGTTAGAATGGAAGTATGGGGATTGAGGAAGTACTCGGACGGTACCGCGACGAGATCTACCGGATCGCGCAGCAGAACGGAGTAACGCGGGTGCGCGTGTTCGGCGATGTGGTGCATGGCACCGCGACACGGGACAGCCAGATCGATTTGCTGATCGACGCCGGTGACAAAGTGCCACCGTGGTTTCCGGGGGAGCTGAAGCGCGATCTGGAGGAGTTGCTCGGGCGGCGCGTCCACCTGGCAGAGGAGGACGGGCTCTTTTCACCGTCACGCCGACAACGCGTGCTCGCTGAGGCTATCGATTTGTGATCGAAGAGCCGCCGGATCGCGAGCTCGCTGAACTCATCCTGGCGGCGATTCAGCGCGTCGAGAGATACACGTTCCGGGGAAGAAGGCACTTCCTTACCGAGGAGATGCCTCGTGACGCCGCGCTTTGGAATTTGCATACGCTCGCGAGGCATCTGTGCAGTTGTCCTCAGAGCTGAAGGAGCGGTACGCCGAATTCAACTGGAGGCGTATCGCGGCGTTCCGGAACGTGCTGGCGCACAACATCCTCGACCTGTCCCCGCGCCGCGTCTGGGACGTCATCACCGACCACCTGCCGCCCCTCAAGCGCCAGGTGACGCGCATCCTCGCCGACCTCCCCTGAAAACGACAGCGGCGGGCTCGTCGCCCGCCGCTTTGCGTCAACGCCGTGTGAAGGCGCGTTGGGGGAAGCCTTCCGTGGGGTCGCCGGGCTTGTGCAGGGAGTAGCCGCGGCGGACGTTGTTCGGCGCCAGTTTGCTGCCGAGCTTGTCCTCGAGGCGGTTCTCGAAGCCTTTGATGCCGTTCTCGTCGGTGCCGGTGAGGATGGCCACGAACTCGCCGTCGCGGTTGTGGCAGACGATGTCCTCCTGGCGGCAGAGCTGGGCCAGCGACTTGTTCAGGTCGCGGTCGTCCTCCGTGGCCTTGATCCAGTAGAGGGCGAACGGCTGGTCGAACTTCGAGACGGTGTCGACGTTCCGCTGCAGACGGTCGTTGAACTCAGGATCGAAGGAGAGCCCCTCGCCGTTGGACTGGATGGCCGGGCCGCGGCGCTGCGGCTCGTTTTCCGTGCCGGTGGTCATCAGCGACGACATCTCCTCCGGGCTGATCGTGCCGATGCCGGTGTCGCGCATGTTCAGGCGGCGTCCGCTGCGGCGGATGAGGGCATCGACGCGCGCCCGCAGCTCGGCCGGGGTGAACGGCTCGGTGATGAAGTCGTCCGCGCCGGCGCGGAGGTAGAGCACCTTGTCCGACTGGCGGTTCGACGACGGCGAGAGGAAGGCGATGGACGAAGAGGAGTTCTGGGCCAGCTCCAGGATCGCGCTCACCGCGCCGAGGGAGCGGGAGGGGGTGACCAGGACCAGGCCCGGCTTCTCGCGCTTCACGCGGTCGACGCCGGCCTTGAGGTCGGACTCGGCCTGGACGTCGAAGCTGTCGCCGAGCGACTCCTTCACGCGGCGGATGGTGTCCGGCTGAGCGCCCAGGATGAGGACCTGACGGCTGACCGGAGCGGTCTCGTCCCACGGCTTGGTCACGTCCTGCACCCGCTCGCCCTCCTCGCCGCGGTAGTTGATCAGGCCGCGACCGTCGAGGATGCGGTAGTGGGCGGCGAGGTGCTCGCTGTTCGCGTAGCGCAGCTTCGAGAGCCGCATCAGGCGGCCGCCGGTGGACGGATCCTGCGAGAGGTGGATCACGCCGAACGAGTTCTGCTCGAGCATGCGCACGATCGGGTTCAGCTCGGCGTTGCTCTCGTCGTCGCCGGAGACGAGCAGCGTCGTGACCGGCAGGTCCTCCAGCGCGTTGAGCAGCGACTGGGTGATGGTCAGGGCGAAGTGGCTGGAGTACGAGGTGTTGATGAGGGTGTAGACGGGGTCGATGACGAGCCGCCGGGCGCCGACCTTCTTGATGTAGTCGGCCAGCTCCTCGACGATGGCCATCACGTCCGCCGGGCTCTCCACCAGGTCGAAGTAGCGCTGGCTAGGATTGAGGATGGCCAACTGGTTGCGCCGGACGGCGTCCTCGATCGGGAAGCCGATGGTCTTGGCCTGGGTGATGACGTTCTCCGGCCGCTGGTCGGTGATCAGGATTCCGGGCTCCTGATGCTCCAGCCCGCGGGTGAGGAACTGCAGGCCGACGATGGTCTTGCCGACGCCGATGCCGCCCTTGACGACATACACCTTGTTCGGCATCAGGCCGCCGACGCCGTAGTCGATCAGGTCGATGCCGCTGATCATGCGATCGCCCGACCCCCTCCTCGGAACGACGTTGCTGTTCTGGCGGCCCGCGTCGGTCACCGAACGGTCGAGGGGCAGCGGCGTATCGGTCTTTCGCCCTGAGGCGGAAAGGGGGGAAGGAGTACTGCCGGTCCGCACATCCGTGGATGATCCGTTCATAAGTCCCTCTTCTCTGTGTGGAACTGCTGCGGGCGGGCGGGGCTGGTACGGCACGCCCCGCCAGCCGGTTGGTAGCGAAAAGCAACGATTGCGCCAGAGCCGGCTCGGCCGGCTGCGTTGGTTGGCCAAGCCTCGGCAACCTTTGGCGCCGGAACGACCTGCCGCGCAGGCTCCGCGCACCCGAAAATCAGCGGACGGCTGCCTTCGCCGCGCTCTTGGCCAGCGAGTCGTCGCCGATGATGTCCGACGGCTTCGGCGGCTCGGCATCCGAGAGCTGGATCTGGTCGCGGTTGACGATCGGCTTGTTGTCCGAGAAGACCGTGGCGGCCATCTGCCGGACCGGCGTCCAGCTTCCCCCGCGGGGACGGACGGCCTCGCCCGGGTCTTTCGGGTCGGTGACCATGAATACCTCCGTCAGCGGCGCGAGCGAGACGTGGCGGATCGAGCCCGGCGGCATGTCCCGAAAGTCCTGGTAGAGCTTCAGGAGCTGCCCCGGGCTGAGGTTCGTCGTCGTGTACTTCGAGACCTGAGTAGTCGAGAGCGCCAGGCGCAACGCCTGCTGCGGCGAGAGGTGCTGCAGCTTCTTGCGCACGGCGCTCACCACCTGCTGCTGGCGCAGCTCGCGGGCGAAGTTGTTCCCCTCCGCGCCGTGCACGTAGCGGTAGCGGGCGTAGCGCAGGGCGCGGTCGCCGTTCATGTGCTGCCACCCCTGGTCGAACTGGTCCTTGAAGAGGTAGTCACGGAAGGGGCGGTAGACGTAGACGTCGACGCCGCCCAGGTCGTCGATGACTTTGGCGAAGGCCTTGAAGTCGATGCGCACGAAGCCGTGGATCGGCTGGCCGACGAGCTCAGAGACCGTGTCCATCAGCAGCCCCGGCCCGTCGCCGCGGTAGCCGGCCTTGCCGCCGATGTCGTGCGCGGCGTTGATGCGGTGCACCCCGAACTTGCCGATCGGCACGTAGAGGTCGCGGGGGATGGAGATCATCGCCGCCTGCTTGGTGGACGGCTTGAGCGACACGAGCATGATGGCGTCGGCCAGGTCATTGGCCAAGTCGTTGCCGCCGTTGATCTTCCGCTCGCCGGCGATGCCGATGACCAGCAGGTTGACCCGGTCCTGGGCCATCCCCTGGTCGACGGTGTTTGGCGCCAGTGCCCGTTGCGGCCGAAAGTGCGACCAGAGAGCGAAGCCGCCGACGAGGAGCATCAGCCCGAGAAGGCTGAACATCAGGATCTCGACGAAGCCGGTCTTCTTCGGCGGTTTCTTCGGCGTGTAGCGATACTTCTCCGGGTCGAGTCGCATCGCCGCCCTTCTAGTGGGCCAGGCTGGCCGAGACGGTGCCCTGCTCTCCGAAGATCTCCCGCGCCACCCTCTGCACCTCGGCGAAGTCGCCGCGCTTCGGGCGCAGCGCCATGCCGCCCTCGTCGCCGAACGTCTCGACCTCGAACGGATCGAGCAGCGGGCGGAGCGAGACGTGGCGCAGCGACGGCGAGTTGCCGAACGAGGAGACGAGGCGCGCGAGCTGGTCGCCCGTCATGTTCGACATCGGCTCGTGCTGCGAAGCGAGGAGGATCCGATCGCGCACCTGAGGGCCGGCGTTCTGCAGCTTGGCGAAGACCGCGGTGAGGACTTCCTGCTGGCGCAGCTCGCGCGACCCTTCCCGGCCCACGAGGTTCGGGGAGCGGGCGTAGCGCACCGCGCGCGCGCCGTCCATGTGCTGCAGGCCGGGACGGAAGCGGTCGTGCGTCCGGGCGTCGTAGTGGCCGTTGCGGACCTGCACGTCGATGCCGCCCAGCGCGTCGATCGTCTCCCGCAGGCGGGAGGCCTCCAGGCGGACGTAGGAGTGGATCGGCTGGCCGATCACTTCCGAGACCGTGTCGACGGTGAGGCCGGCCCCTTCGCCGGGGTAACCGCTGGAGTTGCCGATGGCCGCCGCGGCGGCGAGGCGGTGCGTCCCGTAGCGGCCGACCTTCACCCAGAGGTTGCCGGGAATGGAGATGAGCGCCGCCTCATGCGTGTCGCCCTTGATCGAAACGACGGTAAGTCCGTCGATGCGGGTGGGGCGGTTCGAGCCCTTCACGTTCGGCGTGGTCGTCTCGATGATCAGGACGTTCGCCCGTCCGGCGCGGATCCCTTCCTCGAAGAAGTTCGGGACCATGCGGTGCTCTGGGGAGTTGACGGCGTAGAGCGCGACGCCGGCGAGGGCGATGGTCAGGCCGAAGACGCCGAAGAGGGTGTACTCGACCGTCTTCTGGGCGCGGGTGGGGAGTGCTTGGGATGCCGGGCCGCGGCGCAGTCGCGCGCTGGCGTCCGGATCGAGGCGGCTGTAGGCCGGGCTCAGGATCTCTGTGGTCATTTGCGGGCTCCAATGAATGAATGGGCGGTACCGATGGA
>DATEOX010000444.1:0-7645 GCA_035273585.1 Thermoanaerobaculia bacterium | reverse complement strand
TTCGCCACGGTCGTATGGGACCTGACCATGCCGGAGTTCAATGCGACGCTCCTCGCGCTGATGGGCATCAGCTCGGGGACGTATCTCGGCTTCAAGCTGCCGGGCCGCACGTGAGGAACGATGAAGGAGGAACGATGAACGATGAACCAAAGTTGAGGCCCGTTCATCGTTCATCCTTCCTCGTTCCTCGTTCCGTCATAGACTCTCGCGGATGAAAGAGGCCCCTTCCACCGAACTCGCGCTGAACGGCGCGCTCGAGGCGCTGATCAACGACCGCGGGGCGCTGGCCCTGCCGCGGCCCACCGTCGACCGGGAGAAGCTCTCCCAGCACCTGCACGAGGCGCTGCGCCTGCTGCACGTGGACATGGAGGACGAGAACGTCCGGGACACGCCGCGGCGGTGGGCCGAGTCGCTCATCGCCATGACCAGCGGCTACGACTACACGGACGTCAAGAAGCTGACCACTCTCTTCCGCAAGGCCTGCTCCACGGCGGACGAGAACTGTCAGAACCTGGTCGTCATCGGCGGGACGTACAAGACGCTCTGCGCGCATCACATCCTGCCCTTCTTCGGGCGCTTCATCATCGGCTACATCCCGGAGCGGATGATCATCGGCGCATCGAAGATCCCGCGCATCGTGGAAGTGCACATGCGCCGGCTGCAGTCGCAGGAGCACCTGGCCCACGACGTGGCGGACACGATCGAGAAGATCCTCGAGCCGCGCGGCCTGGCGGTCTGGATGGGCGGCGTGCACCTCTGCATGGTCATGCGCGGCGTGGAGCAGGAGTCGTCGTTCATGGAGACGAACGTGCTGCGCGGCGACTTCCTGTCGGACGAGCGGACGCGCCAGGAGTTCATGTCCATCGTCAACCGGCGGGGGGAGAAAGACTGATTCGCTGAACCTGCCCGCGTATCATCCGTACACCATCGCGAGCATGTCCGCCCGCCGCCGGCTCATCATCGGCCTCACCATCGCTGCCGTGGCCACGGCGGCGGTCGCCCTGTTTGCCGTCATCCGCCTGAGCTACTGGAATCGCAAGGGATGGGCCGGCGTCAATTACATGGCCCCGTACAGCGGCGCGCGGAACACGAAGCCGACGCGGCCGCGGCCGAGCTTCATCCAGCCGGGACGCGTCATGGTGGCCCTGCCGGACGAACCGGCGGGGAAGGCCGGCATCCGGATGGGCGACCTGATCGTCTCCGTGAACGGCATTCCGATCGAGGACCAGCAGCGGCTGCGTGCGCTCGATGCGCGCACGAACGCCGGTGACTCGGTGCGCTACGTCGTCCAGCGCGACAACCAGCGGCTGGCCTTCGACGTCCGCCTCTCCCGGCCCCTGGCCAGCGGCCGCAAGCTCGCCGGAAGCATCGTCACGCTGATCGTCGTCCTGGCCTTCCTCGGCATCGGCGCCTTCGTCTTCATTCGCAGCCCGAACGACCGGCGCGTGGTCGTCTTCTTCGGCATGTGCACGGCGGGCGGGCTCTCGCTGTTCACCTCGGGCATCGCCTCGCTGGAGGCGGCGAACCTGCGGGGCATCGTCAGCGAGCCGCCCGGCGGGCTGGTGGCGATCGCCGTGCTGAGCATCGTCGGCATCGCCTTCCTGCCGCTGATCGTCCACCTCTCCCTCGTCTTCCCGAAGGAACGGCCGGTGCTGGTCCGGCATCCGTACATCCTTCGCTGGGTCTACGCGCTGCCGATCTTCGCCCTCCTGCTGCTGGTCGGCTTTCTCGGCCTGGCCAGCGTCCTGCGGGGCGGGACGACGGCCTACGACGCCGGCTACCTGGTCGGGCGGTACGCCTTCATCGGCGGGTGCATCGTGGCCGTCACGGCGGGGCTCGTGGCGCTGCGCATCGCCTACCGCGCGCGCACGGAGGGGACGAAGCTGGCCTTCCTCAGCCGGCCGCTGCAGTCGCTGCTCGTCTTCCTCGGCCTCTGCTGCGCCATCGCCCTGGTCTCGCGCGCGGTCGGGCTCCGGAAAGTCGGCCCGCTGACGATGCTCGCCGGCGCGGGCCTCCAGGGCATGGCCGTGCTCCTCTACCCGCTCTTCGCCTGCATCGAGCTGTATCGCAGCTACCGGGATGCGAACGTCGAGGAGAAGCGGCAGGTGCGCTGGCCGCTGTGGGGGACGATCATCGCCCTGCTGGCCCGGGCGCTGGGCACGACGGCCGCCTTCACCATCGGCGTCTTCATCACCATCCGCAACATCGATCTGGGCCCGTGGATGGGCGCCCTCGGGCTGATGGAAGTCATCCCCCGCCTCCTCTACCTTCTGATCCCGCTCTCGTTCGCGTTCGCCATCCTCAAGTACCGGCTGATGAACATCGACGTCATCATCAAGAAGACGGTCGTGTACGCGATCCTGAGCGGCGCGGTCGTCCTCTGCTACCTGGTACTGGTGGGCGGGCTGGGGACGCTGCTGGTACGGCTGAGCGGCGTGCAGAGCCAGACGATGGTCATCGCCTCGACGCTGGTCGTGGCCCTGGCCTTCGTGCCGCTGCGCAACTCGCTGCAGCGGCTCGTGGACCGGAACCTCTTCCGCGAGGCGGTCGACTATCCGCAGGCGCTGCGGACCATCGGCACGCTGACGCTCACCGCCACGGACATCGCCTCGTTCGTGGCCGGCGTCTCCGAGGCGATCCAGCAGGCGCTGCAGAACCGGGCGGTGGTCGTGTTCCTGCGGCGGGAGGACGAGCTGGTGGCGACGGCGAAAGTCGGCCTCTCCGATGCGCTCGTCGGGCGGCTGCGCGTGGCGGCGAACGGCCCATTCGGCGACCTTCTCGACCGCCCGTTCGATCCGCGCAAGCGGACGGTGCCCGAGGATGCGGCGGCCGCGCTCAAGCCGATCGAAGCGACGCTCATCGTCCCGATCCGCGCGCAGGGCGCCGCGGCCGGCTTCATCGCCCTGGCGCGCAAGCTCTCCGATCAGGAGTACGACCTGGGCGACATCGAGTTCCTCTCCTCGGCCGCGGATCAGATCGCCATCGCCGCGGAGCGCATCCGCCTCCAGCGCGACGAGCTCGATTTCGAGCACGCGCGCGAGATCCAGGAGGCGCTCCTGCCGCGGGTCGTCCCGCAGATCGCCGGCTACGAGATCGCCGGGATGTGGAAGCCGTCGCGGATGGTGGGCGGCGACTACTACGACGCGCTCGCCCTCGGACCGTCCACCGTGGCCGTGTCGATCGGCGACGTGGTGGGCAAGGGAATGCCCGCCGCATTGCTGATGTCCGCGCTGCAGGCCGCCGTGCGCGCATCGGCCACGGCGGAGACGGGCGCGGCGGACCTCTGCGAACGCGTGCGGCGCGTCGTGGCCGGCAGCCTGACCGGCGGCAAGTTCATCACCTTCTTCTACGCGGTGCTCGACGGCCCCACGCGCCGCCTGCGGTGGTGCAACGCCGGGCACAACCCGCCGCTGCTGGTGCGGGCGGACGGGCGCGTGGAGCGGCTGGCGGACGGCGGCCCGGTGATCTCCCGCGTCTTCCGCGACCCGTATGGGGAGGGGGAGACCGTGCTCGCCGCTGGCGACCGCGTCGTGCTGTTCACGGATGGCGCGAGCGAGGCGCGCAGCGGCGAGGAGATGTTCGGCGAGGAGCGGCTGGCCGATATCGTCGTGGCGCAGCGCGAGCTGCCGGCGAAGCCGCTGCAGGCGAAGCTGGTGGAAGCGGTCTCTGCCTTTGCGGCGGGCGAGCTGGAGGATGATTTGACGCTGGTGGTGGTGTCGGTGGCGTGAGGCCGAAACCCGTTATCGGTTATCGGTTATCAGTAGAAGCACCTACCGACAACCGACAACCGACAACTGATAACGGTTTTCCTTCCGGCTCTTGACAAATATTGCAATTCGCAATATATTGCAATTTGCAATGACGCTCGGTCAGAAACTCGCCAGGCTCCGCGTGCTCGAAGGGCACGCCCGCGGTCTCGGCCGCGAGCTCACCCAGAACGAAGTGGCGCAGGGCGTCCGGGAGCTCGGGGGGCAGATCAGCCAGTCCTACGTCTCCCAGCTCGAGAGCGGCGCGCGGATGCACATGACCGGGACGACCCGCCTCCTCCTCTCGCGCTTCTTCCGCGTGCATCCGGGGCACCTGGTGGACGACATCGAGTACGCGCCGGCGGACCACCTGCTGCACATCAAGCCGCGCCGCGAGCTGGACGACGAGATCGACCTCTGGCTCATCGAGGCATCGGAGCAGTTCCGCCGCGACCCGGAGCTGAGCCGCGCGCTGGTGCAGATCGCCAAGCACGAGCAGTCGCGCGAGTGCCTGATCCTCCTCGGCGCAATCGTCGAGAACAAGGTCCTGATCCAACGGCTCGTCGAGCAACTCACGCCACCGCCGGCCGCGCGCAAGCGCCGCCGGCCCAGCGACGAAGTGTGATCGGAGGCAATGCGTCCATGACGTGGAGCACCGTGTATCTCATCTGTTTCCTCTTCGGCCTCGGCCTGAGCGTCGTCTCGTTCGTCTCCGGCCTGGACCGGGTCGACTTCTTCGACCACATCTTCGGCCTGGCCCGCGGCCACGGTCACATCGGCCACATCGGGCACGGACATGGTCACGGCCACGGCCGCGGTCATCTGCACGGCCACGCAGGCAAGAACGTGGTGAAGGCCACGCCCGTGCAGCAGCAGGACGCGGCGCCGCACGTCTCGCCGATGAACATGACCGCCCTGACGGCGTTCGTCACCTGGTTCGGCGCCGGCGGCTACGTGCTGCAGCGGACGACGAGCTGGCCGGACCTGGTGATCACCGCCAGCGCGGTGGGCACGGGGCTCCTGGGCGGCTCGATGATCAATCGCTTCATGCGCCTCCTCGTGCGCGGCGAGCGCCGCGCGCAGCGCCTGACCTGGCAGGGGACGCTGGCCAACGTCACAATGCCCATCCGCAAGGGCGGCACGGGCGAGATCGTCTTCACGCACGACGGCACCCGCCAGGTGGCCGGCGCGCGCGCCGACAACGGCGAGGCGATCGACAAAGGCACCGAGGTCATCGTGACCCGCTATGACAAAGGCATCGCGTACGTCTGTACGTGGGACGAGCTCGAGGCAATCACGCCGCAGAGCTGACAAGGAGAGACCATGTTCTTCGGGATTTCGCTCACGGTCTGGGTTGTGGCCGGCGCCATCGCTGGCTCCATGATGTTGTTCAGCTTCCTGTCCAAGATGTACCGCAAGGCAGGCCCGAACGAGGCGTTCATCGTCTTCGGTCTGGGCGGCACGCGGGTCATCAAGGGCGGCGGCACGCTCGTCTTCCCGATGGTGCAGAACTACCGCTCGCTCTCGCTGGAGCTGATGTCGTTCGACGTCGCGCCGCAGCAGGACCTGTACACCAAGCAGGGCGTGGCGGTGACGGTCGAGGCGGTGGCGCAGATCAAGGTCAAGTCCGACCAGGTCTCGATCGCCACGGCGGCCGAGCAGTTCCTGACCAAGACGCCGGCGCAGCGCGAGGGGCTCATCCGCCTGGTGATGGAAGGCCACCTGCGCGGGATCATCGGCCAGCTCGCGGTCGAGGAGATCGTCAAGCAGCCGGAGATGGTCGCGGACCGGATGCGCGGCACGTGCGCGGACGACATGAACAAGATGGGGCTGGAGGTCGTCTCCTTCACCATCAAGGAAGTGCGGGACAAGAACGACTACATCGCGAACATGGGCCGGCCGGACATCGCCCGGATCAAGATGCAGGCGGACATCGCGGCGGCCGAGGCCGAGCGCGACACGGCCATCAAGCGCGCCGAGGCGCAGCGTGAGGCGGCCATCGCCCAGGCGGACGCCGACAAGCAGCGCGTGCTGGCCCAGGCGCTCTCCATGGCCGCGCAGGCCGAGGCCACGCGCGACCTGGAGATCAAGAAGGCGCAGTACACGGAGCTCGTCAAGCGCCAGCAGGCGCAGGCCGACAAGTCGTACGAGATCCAGTCGCAGGTGATGCAGCAGCAGGTCGTGGCCGAGTCGGTGCGCGTGGTCCAGATCGAGAAGGAAGCGCAGGTGAAGGTGCAGGAAGCGGAAATCCTCCGCCACGAGAAGGAGCTCATCGCCACGGTGCTCAAGGGCGCCGAGATCGAGCGCGCCCGCATCGAGACGCTCGCTTCTGCCGAGCGCCAGCGCCTGATCACGGAGGCCGAGGGCCGGGCCAACTCGCTGCGCGCGCAGGGTGAGGCCGAGGCGGAGATCATCTTCAAGAAGGGCGAGGCGGAGGCGAAGGCCATGAACGTCAAGGCCGAGGCCTACCTCGAGTGGAACCAGGCCGCGGTCGTGGACAAGCTGATCACCAACATGCCGGAGATGGTCAAGGCGCTGGCCTCGCCGCTGGCCAACATCGACAGGATCACGGTGATCTCCAACGACACCCATTCCGCCGGCGCGAACAAGATCACCGGCGACCTGACGGCCATCGCCTCGCAGGTGCCCGCGCTCTTCGAGGCGCTCTCGGGCATGCAGATGAGCGACCTGTTGTCGAAGGTGAAGCTGATCGGCGACAAGGTGGCGAAGGTGGAAGGCGGCGCGACCGTCGTCCCCGCCTCGCCCTCGCTGCCGGTGAGCGAGAAGCGGCCGACGACGTAGGCCCCTTCACCCGGCGCTTCGCGCCACCCTCTCCCCGCGCCGGCGGGGAGAGGGTTCTCGCCGCCGGGAACAAACCCCGTGACGAAACGTTGCACCCGGAGATCCGTAGAGGTCACCGGAGCAACATGAACAAGAAGAAGATCCTTCAGGAAATCAAAGTCTTCGCAATCATGATCCTCGTGGTCAGCTCGCTCCGCTCGGCGCTCGCCGACTGGAACGACGTCCCGACCGGGTCGATGAAACCGACGATCCAGGAAGGCGACCGGGTGGTCGTCAACAAGCTCGCCTACGACCTCAAGATCCCGTTCACGATGATCGAGGTGGTCAAGTGGGGCGACCCGAAGCGAGGCGACATCGTGGTCCTCTTCTCCCCCGCGGACGGCGTCCGCCTCGTGAAGCGCGTCATCGGCCTGCCCGGCGACGAAGTGGCGCTGGTGGACAACCAGCTCTTCATCAACGGCAAGCCGGCCACGATGCCCCCCAACACCGAGCCGATGACGGACGACGAGCAGGGGCTGGTCGTGGTCACCGATGAGAACCTCGACGGCCGCGAGCACAAGGTGATGCTCACCCCCCAGGCCTCCTCGCCGCAGCGCTCGTTCGGACCGGTCACCGTGCCGGCCGGCTACTACTTCGTGATGGGCGACAACCGCGACAACAGCAACGACAGCCGTTTCATCGGGCCCATCGAGCGGCGGCGGATCGTCGGCCGCGCGCTGGCGGTGGCCTTTTCCCTCGACCGCAACCACCACTACGCGCCGCGTTTTCAGAGGTTTTTCACGAAGCTGCACTAGCCGGCCGCGACTGGCACACAACCCGCTACCTGAAGGGTAGGTTCGGTGATGAAAACCATCCTTCCTCTCGCTGTAGCGGCTCTCCTTCTGGCCGGGTGCCACCGCGGCTCCAGTCAGGTGCAGCGCGAGCAGCAGCAGTACGAGGTGGTGCAGGAAGGGGCGGCGTCGGGCGTCACGTCGACGATCAACGCGCCGGGCGACACCACCACCGCGCCGATCACCGGCACGAACGTCGATACCACCACCGCCTTTGCCGGCTTCGGCAACGGCGCCCCCATCCCCACCGCCCAGCCCGGCTCCCTC
>DATEOX010000443.1:0-3373 GCA_035273585.1 Thermoanaerobaculia bacterium | reverse complement strand
CTGCTGATCGCCACGCCGGTGCTCACGATGGCGCTGCTGCTGGTGGTCTTCGAGCGCACGTTTCAGATCGGCGTGTTCGATCCGGCCCTTGGCGGCGATCCGCTGCTGTTTCAGCACCTGTTCTGGTTCTACTCGCATCCGGCCGTGTACATCATGGTGCTCCCGGCGATGGGCGTTATCAGCGAGCTCGTGGCCGCGTTCTGCCGGAAGCCCGTATTCGGGTACACGTTCGTGGCCTTCTCGAGCCTCGGCATTGCAGTCCTTGGCTTTCTCGTGTGGGGCCACCACATGTTCGTGGCCGGCCAGTCGATCTACGCGTCGCTGGTGTTCTCGCTGCTGAGCTTCCTGGTGGCGATCCCTTCGGCGGTGAAGGTGTTCAACTGGACGGCCACCATGTACAAAGGGTCGGTGTCGTGGCAGACGCCGATGCTCTACGCCATCGGCTTCATCGGGTTATTCACGATCGGCGGGCTGACGGGACTCTTTCTGGCGTCAATCGGGTTGAACGTGCACGTCGATGCCGAGCGCGCCGAGGAAGAGTCCCGTCACGCCGCCGATGGTGAAGAGGCCGATGAAGCCGAGCACGTAGAGCATCGGCGTCTGCCACGACACCGATCCCTTGTACATCGTGGCCGTCCAGTTGAAGACTTTGATGGCCGACGGCACGGCCACGAGCATGCTCAGGAAGGAGAACATCATCGCCGAGTAGACGGAGATGCCGGCGACGAACAGGTGGTGGGCCCACACGGCGAAGCCGAGGAAGGCGATGGCCAGGGAAGAGAAGGCGACGAAGCGATAGCCGAAGATCTTCTTGCGCGTGAACGCCGCCACGCACTCGGAGATCACGGCCATGGCCGGCAGGATCATGATGTAGACCGCCGGGTGGGAGTAGAACCAAAAGAGGTGCTGGTAGAGCACCGGGTCGCCGCCCAGCGCGGGGTCAAAGATGCCCACGCCCAGCACGCGCTCGATCATCAGCAGCACGAGGGTGATGGCCAGCACCGGCGTGGCCAGGAGCATCACCACGCTCGTGGCGTACATCGACCAGACGAACAGCGGCAGGCGGAACCAGGTCAGCCCCGGAGCGCGCATCCGGTGGATCGTCACCACGAAGTTCAGCCCGGTCAGGATCGATGAGAAGCCGGTGATGAACGCCCCCATCGTCGTGGCGAAGACGTGCGTATTCGAGTATTGCGTCGAGAACGGCGTGTAGAAGGTCCAGCCGGTGTCCACGCCGCCGGTGACGATCACGTACACCCCGAAGATCGCCCCGACCATGTAGATGTACCAGCTCAGGAGGTTGATCTTCGGAAAGGCCAGATCCTTCGCCCCCAGCATGATGGGGAGGATGAAGTTCCCCAGGATGGCCGGGATGGCGGGGATGAGGAAGAAGAAGACCATCACCACGCCGTGCAGGGTGAAGAACTTGTTGTACGTGTCCGAGGTCAGCAGGTCTCCCTCGGGCGTGAGCAGCTCGAGGCGGAGCATGAAGGCGAAGAAGCCGCCCACGAAGAACATCAGCGACACGGAGATCATGTAGAGGATGGCGATGCGCTTGTGATCCCTGGTGAGGAGCCAGGAAAAGATCCCGTAATCCTCATTGAGGTAGTTGCGCGTCTTGGTCGGCTCGATCCAGCGCAGGTCGTGGAGAGTGGTCGATGTCATGGGTGTTGTCCGTTCTGGGTCGTCGTTGCTGCGCCCGGCGGCTGCGCCCCCGGATTGTTCGGCGAGCCGGCGTTCGTCGTGAACGACCTCGGCGACTCGACTGCGGGCGTCGCCGCGGCCTGCTGCGCGCCGAGGGACTTGACGTAGGCCAGCAGCTTGAGCAGGTCGTCCTCGCTCACCTGCCCCTGGAAGGTCGGCATCACCGGCGCGAAGCCCTGGACGATCTTCGCCTGCGGGTTGAGGATCGACTCGCGGATGTAGTTGTCGTCGACCACCACCGTGCTGTTGTCCGCGAGCAGCACCGTCTTGCCGTACACGCCGGCCAGCACCGGTCCGCGTCCGGTGGCGTCGTTCGTGTGGCAGGTGTTGCACGCGTATTTCTGGAAGAGCTTCTCCCCTTGGGAGGAAAGCGATCCCTCGCTGCCGCCGGCCAGCCAGCGCTGGTACTCGGTCGGCCCCATCACCTCCACCCAGCCGATCATCCCGGAGTGGAGCGTGCCGCAGTACTCGGCGCAGAAGATGTGATAGCGGCCCGGCTTCGTGGCCTGGAACCACATCGTGCGGTAGCGGCTGGGGAGCACGTCCGCCTTCACCCGAAACGCGGGAAACCAGAGGCTGTGGATCACGTCCTCGGAGGCCATGGTGATGCGGATGGGGCGGTTGACCGGCACGTGCAGGGTATTGATCTCCCGCTGCCCGGTCGGATGCTGGAACTTCCACATCCATTGCCGGCCGGTGGCATAGATGTCCAGGGCGTCGTCCGGCACGCGGTTGATGTGGAAGAAGACGTACGAGCCGGCGAAGAAGATGCCGATGAAGATGAGGGTGGGGATGATGGTCCAGGCCATCTCCAGCGACTGCGGCGCCTCTTCTTCCTGGGCCAGCTCGTTCTCCGGACGGCGGCGGTACTTGATGGCGAAGAAGAAGATGACCAGCCAGATCAGGAGCGACACCGCGCCGCAGAGGAGACAGAGACCGAGGAAGAGCGCGTCGACGTCGCGCGCGACGGTCGAGGCCTGCTCGGGAAACAGCGGAAAGTCGGAGAGCATCATCGGTTATTGGGCTTCGGCTTTCTGTCGGTGCGGACCATGAAGACGATGAACCCGGCCAGCGCCAGGGCGCTGGTGATGCCGCCCGCGCGCACGAAGGTCATCGCGCTCCGGCTGTACTTCCCGACCGCCGGATCGTAGTGATAGCAAAGCAGGAGGAGCTGCTCGGCCGCGCCGCCGATCTTCCCTTCCGAGGCCTCGGTCAGGGCCAGGCGGAGGTCGCGTGGCTTGTACTCGAAGCCGTAGAGGTAGCGCGAGATCTTCCCTGACGGCGTGACGATGAGGATGCCCGCCGCGTGGGCAAACTGGTCGCTCTGCGGGTCGTACGAGAACTCGAAGCCGGCGGCCTCGGTTACGTGCTTGATGGCCGTCTCGTTCGCGGTCAAAAAGTGCCAGCCGTACGCGCTGCCGAGCCGCCCGTAGTGGCGGACGTATTCGTCTTTCTTGATGGCCGCCGCCTTCGGCATGTCCCGCGGGTCGATGCTCATCGTGACGACCTCGAACTCCTTGCCGACGTCGTAGCGCAGCTCCGTGAGCGAGCGCACCAGCCCGTCGCCGACGATCGAGCAGAGCATCGGGCAGCGGTAGTACATGAACTGGAGGATGACCGGCCGGCCGCGCCCGAAGTAGTCGCGCAGCCGGTGCACGCTGCCGTCCTC
>DATEOX010000442.1:0-15519 GCA_035273585.1 Thermoanaerobaculia bacterium | reverse complement strand
TGAGCTGCTCGACGGAGTTGATGGAGGCCAGGGAGACGATGCCGTCGCCGCCGCGCGACCAGTCCTGCATGATGATCGACTTGGCCCGCTGGTTGTTCTCGGCCAGCACCGACGCCTCGCGGGCCCAGTTGTCGACCGTGTCCCACATGATGTCGATGTCGCCCTTGCGGAAGGCGGCCAGCTTCGCCGCCGGATCCTCGATCAGGACGAACTTCACTTCCTGGTTGTAGCGCTTCTGGTAGAGCGAGCCGCTGTTCGCCTCCATGCCGTTGTTGAAGACGATGCCCGGCGCATGTCCGGCCCAGGTGTTGATGGCCACCACCAGCGGCCGCTTCAGCCGCCCGCCGCCCTGCAGCGCGACGGGGGTGACACCGGTCGAGCCGGCGTCGCGCCCCGGATCAGGCGGCGCGTTCTTGAGGGCGTTGAAGTCGTTCGAGGAGACGTCGCCGCCGGACGCGGTGGTCGTCCCGCCGCCGTCTTTCCCGGTCGCCCATTTCTTGACGTCGGCGCCTTTGTAGTGCCACACCGCATACCCGAGGACCACCAGGACCACGACGGTGATGAAGAGTTTGGCAAAGGGAGTCAAACGCATTGAGGCCTCCTATGGAGAGAGCTCACAGCTCACAGGTCACAGCTCACAGGGGGAACCGAGTAGATTCAGGCTCAACAGTTCCTGCTCCGCAGCCCTCCCTGTGAGCTGCGAGCTGTGAGCTGTGAGCTTCCGTGTTGACTTGCGTCACATCGTTTTTTGCGACGCGCCCTGCTGCGCGGCTTTGCGCGCCTTGAGGGCGGCCAGCTCCTGCTTGGCCTGAACGTCGCCGGTCTGGTTGCGCAGGTTCTGCAAGCGCGCATCGAGCGACGAGTCGGACAGCTCCTTGGTCAGGTTCGCCTCGGCGATGGTGTTCTTGATGTGCGAGCGGACGTTGTCCAGGGCCCGCACCTCGTCGTCCACCGACAGGCCGTCGAGCTGCTCCTGGATCTTCATCCGCGCCTGCGCCGACTGCATCTTGGCCAGCATCGTGTCTCGCTCGGCCTTCAGGCTCTTGATCTCCTTCTGCACCGAGAGGAGGGAGCTCTTGGCCGACTCGGCGTCCGCGTGGGCCGTCTCCATGTCCGCCTTCAGCTCGGCGATCTCCGCCGAGAGCTGGTTCTTCTTCTGGATCAGGACCACGGCCAGGTCGTCCTGGTTCGTCTCGACGGCGGTGTTGAGCTCCGCCTCCGTCTGGGCCAGCTCGGCCGTGGCGCTCTTGTAGCGCGAGTCGAGGTCCTCGCGCCGCCGGATGATGGCCGCCGTCGCGCTCTTGAGCTTCGCGTACTTGCCGATCATCGAGTTGATGGCGTTCTCGTACGCGATCTCCGGGTGCTCTTTCTCGATGTCGCTGATCCAGATGGAGAGGAAGCCCTTCCACAGGTTCGCCACTCTGCCAAAAAAGGACATGGTCTTGCCTTTCGTTCCTTCTGCTCCGGTCAGGCGCCGGCGGCCGGCTCGTGCAGCTTCGGGGACTCCCGCACGACGCGCGCCACGGCTTCCTGGCCGAAGAACTCGAGGACTTTCTGCACTTCCAGCTTCTGAGCATTGCAGCGGTGCACGACCGCGTTCTGCTCGTCGACCCGCTCCTGCATGATCTTCCGCAGTTTTACGATTTCCTCTTCGTATTGTTTGATCCGCTGATCGGCCTCTTCGGTGAGCTGCGCCGTGTCGTTCGCCCCGCTGCGGATGTACGCCTCGAGCGCTTGCAGCTCCTCCGCGCCCGCCTCGATGATCTGCTCGATCGGCACCCCGAACGCCCGCAGGGAAGCCATGACGATCTGCTTCCGGACGTTCTCGTCCGTGCCGGCGGGAAGGGAGTTGAGCAGATCGAGAGTGCGCGTCACCCGCTCCCGCTCGTCCTTCCCGATGCCCGCCGCCTCGTACACCTGCTCGAAGTCGACGTTCCCGCCGGGCGCAGCGGGCGGAGGGGCGGCGAAGACGTTGCCCAGCGGAGGAGGCGTGCTCGCCCCCCCACCCGCCGCCCGGCGGATGGCGTCCGCATCGGCGTCGGCATCCGCCGCAGGCGCGGTATCTGCGGCATACCCGCCCCCCTGCTGCGGATCCTGGACGATGAACCACCCCATCACCGTCGATCCCCACGATTTCTTGTCGGTCATCTCGGGAATGGCGATGATAGCAGAAGGGGGCGGACCGAAACTCCGGGTAGGGAAACGGCCTCGGCGGTCCCTCTTTTAATGAGGGATGAGCGAGATCGAGCTGGGGAAAGGCCCCGGAGGACGTCTGGCAGGGAAGGCGTGGATCTTTACCATCGCGCTCTTTCAGTTGGCCGCCGCCGTGCTCCTTCTGTACGTGCTGGTGCGGATCTGGCCGCATCCGACGCCTTCCCAGGCGGCGAAAAGCGACGACAAGCCAAGCCAGGTGCAGCCTGGGCCCCCGGTACGGGTCAGGGCGGATCCCTGCGGTAACTGCAAGCAGCGCGAGGCAGCCGCGCGGAGCGAGTATCGCGATGCTGAAGGGAAAATGAAGTTCGACCCCGAGTGCGTCAGCATCTTCGGATGGGAAGTCCTGCTCTGGAGTGAACAGCGACTGCTTCTCCTCGTACTCCTCGCCGGTGCCCTCGGCGGGTTCGTGCGGGGAGTGCGGTCGCTGTATTGGTATGTCGGCAACCGCAGTCTCGTCGTCAGTTGGATCCCGATGTACTTTCTCCTGCCCCTTTCCGGGTCGCTGGTCGCGCTCTTTCTCTATCTCATTTTCCGCGGCGGCCTCTTCTCTCCGCAGTCGTCGGTGAGCGATACGAGTCCGTTCGGCTTCACCGCCATCGCCGCCCTAGCCGGCATGTTCAGCGGTGCCGCCTCCGAGAAGCTGAAAGACATCTTCGAGATGCTCTTCAAGAGGGAGCCTCCCGCGCGCGACACAGCGGCCAATCCGAAGCCCACGGTGACATCCATCCTGCCGCCCATATCCGCCGCAAACACGGCGGTGACACTGACCGTCGCGGGCTCCGGCTTCGTTAAGGATTCGGTGGTCACTGCAGACGCAAAAGAATTGCAGACGACGTTCGTCAGCGAGTCGACGGTCCGCGCGAGTCTCACAGCGGCGGACGTCCCGACTGCCGGCGCGAAGATCAAAATCGCAGTCAAGAACCCGCCGCCGGGCGGCGGAACGAGCGATCCCGTGGAGTTCGTGATCACGTGATGCGCGGCTCCACTCTCTCCGGTACGTATGTACGAAAGGAGCAGATGATGGCCAAATCCGTCGGCGAAGCAACAGCCAAAGGCCGGAAGCAAAAATTCGCGGAGGCGCTGCAGGACGCGCTGGAGAGGGCGCCGGCGCCGAAGAAGGCGGACATCCAGCACTTCAAGCTCCTGTCGGTGGAACTGGAGTTCGGCGGGTTCGCCGGGACCACGCGCACCCGCGTCACGCTGGAGGTCAAGGACGGGCCGCTGAAATAGGGTAGGGCGGCGCTGCAGCAGACGCGCCGCCGTTGGCGTCGCGCAGCTGAGCGGCGCCTCGCGGCTTGACTTCCCTCTCCGACCCTCCTACACTCCCGCGCATTCCAACAAACCGACCGGTCGGCCGGTAAACATCGGAGGCCTTGATGCAACGCCGGATTCTTGCGGTTGTTCTCCTCTCGCTCCTCGCCATCCCCGCAGTCGCACAAGTGGACAAGGCCTCCATCGAGGCGGTCGCGCTCGACCAGTCGAAGGCGCCGCTTCCGGGGGTCACCGTCACCGTCAGCCGGCCCGAAACCGGTTTCGAGACGGTCGGCGTCACCGACACCTCCGGCCTGGCGCGCTTCCTCGCCCTCACCCCCGGCAACTACCAGGTGGCCTTCAACCTGGAAGGCTTCGCGGCGGTCAAGGAGCAGCGGCTGACGCTGCGCGTCGGGCAGAACGCGAAGGTCGCGGTGGAGATGCAGGCGTCCTCGAGCGAGACCATCACGGTCAGCGCGGCCACGCCCATCGTCGACGTGACCAAGGCCGACTCCTCCACGAACATCGTCCCCGAGCAGATCGCCTCGCTGCCGGTCGCCGACCGCGACTTCCAGCGCCTGGCCTTCATCGCCCCGGGCGTGCAGCGCGAGCGGGGCGGCTTCCGCTTCATCAACGGCGGGCCGGTCGTGGGCGCGGGCGGCAACGCCTCGCAGGCCACGATCCTGGTCAACGGCGTCGACCTCACCGACCAGGTCAACGGCCTGGCCCGGGCCCGATTCAGCCAGGACGCGGTGCGCGAGTTCCGCGTCATCACGAACCGCTTCGACACGGAGATCGGCGGCTCGGCCGGCGGCGCCCTCTCCATCGTCACCAAGTCCGGCACGAACGCGATGTCCGGCAGCGTCTTCGGCTTCTTCCGCGACAGCGCCCTGCGCGCCAAAGGGCCGCTCGACCTGAAGAAGAACGACGACTACTCGCGCCGCCAGCTCGGCTTCACCGTCGGCGGGCCGATCGTGCGCGACAAACTCTTCTACTTCGGCTCCCTCGAGCAGATCAACGAGCAGAACATCGTCCTTTTCCGCCCGGGCGGCGCCTACGCCTCGCAGGCCGCCGACGTGAAGCATCCCTTCGATCAGACCCTCCTCTTCGGCAGCCTCGACACGAACATCAACTCGCAGATGACCGGCGGCGTGAAGGGCGTCTACGAAAAGTACAGCGAGGACAACTTCCGCGTGGGCGGCGTCGCCGCGCCAGAGTACGGCCAGACCCTCGACCGCAAGAACTGGAACGGGACGTTCGAGCACAACTGGGCCCTCTCCTCCGTCGCCTCGAACGAGGCGCGCCTGCAGTACGGCAAGCGCCGCTTCTTCGAGCCGACGAACTCCAACGGCGTGGCGGAGTGGTTCTCCTCCGGCAACACGCTCCAGACCGGCTCGAACATCCTCGGCGACCTCCTCGGCGACGGCTCGACGTACGAGCTGCGCGACACCTACCACCGCGCCTTCACCTTCGGCCGGAGCTCGCACAACATCAAGGCCGGCGCTTCCTACCAGCACGTGAGCGAGCGGCTGCGCATCGACACCTACCAGGAAGGCCTCTTCATCTACCTGACCGACACCCGGGCCGTGCCGCTGGCCTACGCGTACGGCGTCGGCTCCGCGGACGTCGACACGACCACGAGCCTCTACGGCGCCTTCGTGGCCGATGAGTGGCGCCCGTCGACGAAGCTCCTCCTCAACCTCGGCCTGCGCTACGACCTCGACACGAACGGCAACAACGAAGGCTTCACCCATCCGCTGATCACCAGCCCGCGCAAGCGCGACAGCAACAACTTCCAGCCCCGCTTCGCCTTCACCTACGATGTGGGCGGCGACGCGCGCAACGTCGTGCGCGGCGGCGTCGGCAAGTTCAACGGCCGCTTCCTCCTCGTCCCGGCGCTGACCGAGCTCCAGCAGAACGGCGTCACCGGCCGCGTGACCTTCACCCGCGTGAACGGCGCGCTCTTCGGCATCCCGGCGCTGGCCCTCGACCCGGCGCATCCGACCACGACCGGCATCGTATCCAAGCCCGCCATCGCCCTCCTCGCGCCGGACCTCGTCACGCCCGAGTCGACGCAGGCCTCCCTCGGCTACACGATGAAGCTCGGCTCGTCGCGCATGTACCTCGACACCGAGGCGGTGTACGTGAAGGGGGAGAAAGAGATCGTCATCCGGGACATCAACTGGAACGGCAACGCGCTGCGCACTCGGCCCTTCACGCAATACGACCAGGTGAACATGTACACGAACGACGGGCACTCGCGGTACAAGGCGCTCGTCCTCAGCCTGAACGGCAACATCCGCCAGGCGGACCTCGTCACGGCGTCGGTCACCTGGGCGGACAAGAAGAACGTCAGCGACGACTTCAGCCCCGACTTCCCGACCGGTTATCCGAACGACCCGGCGAACATCGAGGCCGAGTACGGCCGCGCGCGCGGCGACGAGCGTTACCGCGCTGTGTTGAGCGGCATCTTCCACGTGCCGTTCGGCGTGACGGTGGCGCCGATCTTCGAGTACGGCTCCGGCCAGCCGTGGACGCATCGCCTCGGGTACGACTTCAACGGCGACGGCAAGAACTCCGACCGCCCGGCGGGCGTGGGCCGCAACACGGAGGACGGGCCGAAGTTCGCCAGCCTCTCGCTGCGGCTGACGAAGGCCTTCGCCATCGCCGGCAACCAGCTCGAGGTGATCGCCGAGGGGTTCAATCTGACGAATCACAAGAACTACGACGTGCAGTCGGTGAGCGGCGGGCAGTACCTCAGCGGCCCGACGGCCGCCAATCCGGCGCTGCCGTTCGTGGCCAACCCGCGCTTCGGGCAGTTCAGCTCCACCCTGCCGAGCAGAGAGATCCAGCTCGGGCTGCGGTGGGTGTACTGAGAGGCAGTTGCTGGTTGCTGGTTGCTGGTAAACCCGGCAACCAGCTCCGGCCTCTCTACCAGCAACTAGTAACCAGCAACCAGTAACTGACAATCATGGATCTCGGTCTAAAAGACAAGGTAGCCATCATCACCGGCGGCGCCGCCGGCATCGGCCGCGCCACCGCCGAGCGGTTCGAGGCGGAGGGGGCGAAGACCATCGTCTGGGATGTGCCGGCGGTGGACGTCACCAAGCCGGAGGTCGTCAGCGCCGCCGTCGAGGAAGTCATCAAGCAGCATGGCCGCATTGACGTGCTGGTGAACAACGCGGGAATCGTCCGGGACGCGCAGCTCGTGAAGTGGAAAGACGGCGCGGTCGTCTCGCAGATGGATGACGCCACGTTCGACGCCGTCATCAACGTCAACCTCAGGGGCGTTTTCCTCTGCACGCGCGCGGTGGTGCCGCACATGATCCGCGCCGGGCGGGGGGTGATCCTCAACGCCTCTTCGGTGGTCGGCCTGTACGGCAATTTCGGACAGACGAACTACGCGGCGACGAAGGCCGGCGTCATCAGCTTCACCAAGACGTGGGCCCGCGAGCTGGGGCGGTACGGCATCCGGGTGAACGCCGTCGCGCCGGGCTTCATCGCCACGGACATGGTCAAGGCGATGCCGCAGAAGGTGCTGGACGGGATGGCCGGCAAGACGCCGCTCAACATGCTGGGCGAGCCGGTGGACATCGCCAACGCCTACGCCTGGCTGGCCAGCGACGCGGCGAAGTTCGTCAGCGGCGCCGTGCTCTCGGTGGATGGGGGACTCGTTCTTGGGACCTAACGGATATGCCAACCTCGTCTCCACCGGCTCCTTCGTGCCGCCGGTGGAGATCACGAACGACATGCTCCGCGCGCGGTTCGCCTTGAGCGCGCCGGAGTTCGTGGACAAGATGGAGGCCTCGAGCGGCATCCGCTCGCGCTGGTACGCGCCGGAAGACTGGGCCACCTCGGATCTCGCGCTGCGCGCCGCCGAGCAGGCGCTGGCCCGCGCCGGCAAGACCGCCGAAGAGATCGACCTCATCATCCTCGGTACCGACTCGCCGGACTACATCACGCCGGCGACGTCGGTCGTGCTGCAGTCGAAGCTCGGGGCGAAGAACGCCGGCACGTTCGACGTCGGCTGCGCCTGCGCCTCGTTCCCCACCGCCATCTCCAACGCGGCGGGCCTCATGGCCACCAACCGCGCGCTGAAGACGGTGCTCGTGGTCGGCGTCTACATGATGCACAAGCTGGCCAAGGCGGACGACCCGATGGTCTTCTTCTACGGCGACGGCGCGGGGGCGGCGGTTCTGGAGCGGAGCGAAGAGCCGGGCTTCATCGCCGCGGCATTTCGCGCGGACGGCTCGTATCATCGCAACTGGCTGATCCCTGCGGGCGGCACGGTCGAGCCGGCGAGCTGCGAGGCGGTCACCGGCGGTCGCACGGCGGTGAAGATGGTCGAGCGCTACCCGCCGGAGATCAACAACGCCGGCTGGCCGCGCATCGTGCGCGACGTGGCCCGCAACGGCGGCTTCGCCGTCTCCGACATCGACTTTTTGATTTTCACCCAGGTGCGCAAGCCGACCATCGAGCTGGTGATGAAGGACCTCGGCCTGCCAATGGAAAAGACGCACACCATCATGGAGACGATCGGCTACACCGGCTCGGCCTGCATCCCGATGGCCCTCGATGCGGCGCTGCAGGAGAACAGGATCAAGCCCGGCGACCTCGTGGTGATGATCGGATCGGGCGTAGGCTACAACCAGGCCGCGGCCGCGTTTCGCATGCCGCGTGCTGAGAAGAGGCTGTTCGGATGACGACGCTCGCCAAAGAGCCCTCGCCCCGCGCGAGCGGGGAGAGGGTGGCCGGAGGCCGGGTGAGGGGCCGTGGCTGATCCGGCACAGAGCTTCATCGCATGGACGCGCGCCGAGCTGGCCGGCGCGGGGCTCGAGCGCGTCGAGCGCGACGGCCTCGTGTCGTTCCGCGGCGGGAGCGGCGAGGAGACGATCGTCCTGCTGCACGGCGTCAACGACCAGGCCGGCACCTGGTGCACGGTCGTCCCCCGACTGGCGCAATTCCGCGTGATCGTCCCCGACCTCGCCGGCCATGGCGAGAGCGCGCCGCAGGAAGGGCCGCTGTCGATGGAGACGATCCTCGCAGGCGTCGATGCGGCAGTCGAACGCGTCGATCGCTTCACGCTGGTCGGCAACTCGATGGGCGGCTGGGTGGCGATGCTCTACACGCTCGCCCATCCGGAACGCGTCGAGCGGCTGATCCTCGAGGACGCGAGCGGCATGGCCTGGCCGCTGACCGTCCCGCTGTTCCCGCGGACGCGCGAGGAAGCGGTCACCTGTCTGCGCGCCGTGCACGGCCCGGCGGCGGAGCTGCAGGAGTGGATGATCGACGCCATGCTGCAGCGTGCCGTCTCCGCGCCGGCCACGCGCGTGGTGCAGGCCGGCGTGATGGCCCACCTCCTCGATGGCCGCCTGGGCAATCTCACCACGCCGACGACGCTGATCTGGGGCCGTGACGACGGCCTGCTGCCGATCCCTTACGCGGAGACGCTGCAGAAACGCATCGCCGGCTCGACGCTGCACGTGATCGACGGCGCCGCGCACATCCCCCACCGCCAGCAGCCGGAGCGATTCCTCACATGTTTGCTGGAGACATTCTCCGCGAGCGCGCCCGCGTAACGCCTGACCGCCTCGCGCTCGTTTCGGTCGAGACAGGCGAGCGCCTCACGTACGCCGACCTCGACGCGCGCACGGACTCTGCCGCCGCGTACCTCGCTGCTCGTGGCATTGAGGAGGGCGACCGGTTCGGTCTCCTCGCGCACAACTGCATCGAGTTCATCGCTTTGTTCTTCGCCGCCGACCGCGTCGGTGCGATCGTGGTGCCGCTCTCGACGCGCGCGACGGAGCACGAGCTGCGCGGCATCGCCGCCGATTGCGGCATGAAGATGTTGTTTGCGGGGCCGGAGTTTACGGTCGACCTGGGTGTCGCGCGCCATCCGCTTCCTGCCGGCAGCGCGGGCGAGAAGCACGATCATGTCGCTGACGAGGAGGCGCCTTACTGTCTCCTCTACACCAGCGGCACGACCGGCAAACCGAAGGGCGTCATCATCCCGAAGCGCCAGCTCTACTGGAACGGCTACAACACCGCGTTGAACTGGGACCTGCGCGCGGACGACGTCAGCCCGATCTTCACCCCGCTTTACCACGCCGGCGGCCTGGCCGCGTTCCTCATCCCCATCTTCTGCGCCGGCGGGACGATGATCCTGCACCGCGCGTTCAACGCATCCGAGGTCTGGCGCACGATCCAGGAGGAGCGCTGCACGGTCATCCTCGGCGTGCCGACGATCTGGAAGATGCTGATGGACGCGCCGGAGTTCGCCGCCGCGGACCTCTCGCATGTGAGATGGCTGATCAGCGGAGGCGCGCCGCTGCCGGCGTACATCATCGAGGCTCATCAACGGCGCGGCGTTCCGATGAAGCAGGGCTTCGGCATGACCGAGGTCGGCGTCAACTGCTTCACCATGACCGTCGAGGAGTCGTATCGAAAGGCGGGCTCCATCGGGCGGCCCATGCTCTTCACAGAGGTGCGCGTCGTCGATGCGGACGGTGCCGAGGTGCCGCTCGGCGAGGTGGGGGAGATGTGGATTCGCGGGCCGCACGTGTCGAAGGGCTACTGGAACGACGAGGAGGCGACGCGGGCCGCATATTCGCCGGACGGCTGGTTCAGGACGGGCGACCTGGCGCGGCGGGACGAGGAGGGCTTCTTCTACATCGCCGGCCGGCGCAAGGAGATGTTCATCAGCGGCGGGGTCAACGTCTATCCGGCGGAGATCGAGGCCGAGCTGGTCTCGCATCCGCTGGTGGCCGACGCCGCGGTCGTGCCGGTGGCCGACGCGACGTGGGGCGAGGTGGGCATCGCGTTCGTCGTCGCGCGCGCCGACCGCGAGGAGCTCGAGGCATACCTCGGCGGCCGCCTGTCCAAATACAAGCTGCCGAAGCGGTACATCTTTCTCGATGCATTGCCGCGAACGCCTTATGGAAAGGTCGAGAAGCACCGCCTCTCGGATATGCTGAAGAGCTGATGCAGCAGGAAGAACGATCCGAGCGCAGCCGGTCCCAGATCCTCGACGCCGCCCTCCGCCTTTTCGCCCATCGCGGGTACGGCGCGACGAGCGTGCGCGACATCGCCGAGGAGGCGAAGGTCTCGAAGGGCAACGTGTATCACCACTTCCCGGATAAGGAAGCGATCTTCCGCGCGCTCCTCGATCAGTACTTCCAGTCGATGTCGCTGCCCGATTTCCCGTTCAATCGCGCGCTGGCCAGCGGCACGTTCCCGGAGAACCTCGAGCAGCTCGGCCTCGCCGCGCGCGACACCGTGCACGAGTACCGCGACTACGTGGCGCTCATCTACGTGGACGTCGTGGAGTTCGACGGCTTCCACATCCGCAAGTTCTACGAGAACATGGCCCAGCGCTTCGAGTCGTTCATGAAGGCCCACGGCATGGAGGAGGAGCTCCGTTCGAAGCTGCAGGACGGCCTCTCGCCGACGTCCGCCGTGATGCTCGCCACCCGCATCTTCTACAACTACTTCTCGGTCGAGATCCTGTTCGGCGTCCGCGATCACTTCGGCAAGAACACGGACGAGGTGGTGGGGGAGATCTCGCGGATCCTGCGGAACGGGATGCTGCGGAGCGGGGGCGGCGGCGTAGAATCATCGAGATGATCAAGCGCACGATCAAGCCCGCTGCGGGAACCAGCCGCGTGACGCCGGAGCAGGCGCAGGCGGCGGCGCGTTTTGTCTATCGCGACAGCAAGACAGGCCGGTTGGTGATCTCGAAGCACGAAATCGGAGGCCGGCGCTCCGTCACCCGGAGATCGAAAAAGCGCTGACGCATGGCGGCATACGAAGACAGCGTCTTTATCAATGTGCCGTTCGACCGCAAATATGCGCGCTTGTCGGACGCCGTCGTTTTCGCTGTCCACGATTGCGGCTTCATCGCCCGGTCGGCACTCGAGGCGGAGGACAGCGGCCAGGCGCGCGTCGAGAAGATCCTGGACATCATCGAGCAGTCCAAGTTCGGAATTCACGACATCTCACGCGCCGGCATCGATCACAATACGAAACTGGCGCGGTTCAACATGCCGCTCGAGCTCGGGTTGTTTCTCGGCGCGAAGCGGTATGGATCCGAACGGAACCGACAGAAGCGATGCCTGGTCCTCGATCGCGAACGCTACCGGTACCGTAACTTCTGTTCGGACATCGCAGGTCAGGACATTCGAGCTCATAACGACCAGCCGAGGGACGCCATTCGCGGTTCGCGACTGGCTGAGCAGCCATCGCGGCGAAGTTCTGATTCCGGGCGGCAGGATCGTATTCGAACGTTACGAGCGATTTCGGGCGCAATTGGCTGGACAGGCGGGTGAGCTGAAGCTCGACCGGCGGGAGCTCACCTTTGGTGATTACACCCGGCTGGTGGTCGGATGGATTGCGAAAACGCCATGGTCGGCGCCAAATATCTGATATGCGCAAATCCCTCCTCCTCCCCGCCCTCCTCCTCCTAGCTGTAGCAGCGCTGGCGCAGTTGAAGGAGACGGTGACCGTCACCGTGGTCGAGGTGCCGGTCACGGTCGTCGACCGCGACGGCAACCCAGTGCGGGGGCTCACCGCCGCAAACTTCGAGCTGATCGACAGCGGGACGAAGCGAGCCATCAGCTCCTTCGACTCCATCGACTTCGCGTCGAAGGAGTCGCTGCGCAAGACGTCGCCGCTCTCGCCGGCGGCGCGACGCAATTTCATGCTGCTGTTCGACCTCTCCTTCTCCTCGCCCAGCTCCATCACCAAGGCGCAGCAGGCGGCGCGGGACTTCATCAAGTTCTCCGTGCAGAACCGCGATCTGGTGGCCGTCGGCACCATTGACGTCGATCACGGGTTTCGGCTGCTGACGGCGTTCACCACCGACCGGGGGCTGCTGCTGCAGGCGATCAATGATCCGCGGTCCTTCCAGGGGAGCGATCCGCTGCAGATCGCGGGCAGCGGAATCCCGATCCTGCCGGAGACACGGGCGGGCGGGGAGGGGGCGCGGTCGGCGGCGGACGAGAACCTGCGCGACGTCGCGCGTCAGGCGGCGCGGATGGACGACGCGTACAACCGGCAGCGTGTCGACAAGCAGCTCACGATGCTCGGCGGCCTGGCCAAGGTGCTGCGCAGCGTCGCCGGGCGCAAGCAGGTCGTGCTTCTATCCGAGGGGTTCGATGCGCGGCTGGTGGCGGGGCGGGATGCGAAGCCGACGGCCGAGCAGGCGCTGGAGAACGACATGGCCGCGTCGGGCGAGATATGGAACATCGACGCCGACAGCCGCTTCGGCAGCGCCGGCAGCCTGTCGACCATCAGCCGCATGGCCGAGCTCTTCCGCCGCTCGGACGTCGTTCTGCACGCCATCGACATCCAGGGGCTGCGCGTGCAGAACGATCTGCAGAAAGGGGCGCAGCAGAAGTCGAACGAGGCGCTCTACCTCGTGGCCAACCCCACCGGCGGCGAGGTCTTCCGCAACTCGAACGACCTCAAAGACGACTTCAACCGGATGCTCCGCCGCCAAGAGGTCGTCTACGTCCTCGGGTTCCAGGCGCCGTCCGGCAACGCCGGCAAGTTCCACGACCTCAAGGTGCGCCTGGTCAACGTTCCCTCCGGCTCCCGCGCCCAACACCGCCTCGGATACTACGAGTCGGGCGGCGAGTCGGCGCTGGAACGCTCGCTGACCACGGCCGAAATCATCATCAATGACATCCCGCAGGAGGACGTCCACCTGCGTGCACTGGCCACGCCGTTTCCGACGGCATCGAAGAAGTGGCAGGTGCCGGTCGTGCTGGAGATCGAGGGGGCCGACCTGCTGAAGGATGCGAAAGGGAAGCTCGTCACGGCCGAGATCTTCGTCTACGCGTTCGACGAGGATGGCACCGTGCGCGACTCGCTCTTCCAGCGCATGGGACTGGAGCTCGACAAAGTGGGGGAGAAGCTGCGCGCGGGCGGCATCAAGTACTACGGCACGCTGTCGCTCGACCAGGGCAAGTACGCCATCCGCAGCCTGGTGCGCATCGCGGAGAACGACCGGAAGGGTTTCGCGCGGACGGACGTGGTGGTGCCGTTCGGCACCGACGTCATGGTCTCGCCGCCGGTCTACCTCGCCGATCCGGGACAGTGGCTGATGGTGAAGGGCGCCTCGCACGACGAGTCGAAGGCCGCGTATCCGTTCGAGATCCACGGCGACACGTTCATTCCCACCCCCGCCCCCCGCCGCCAGTTCGCGGTATTCGTCCACCACCTCGATCCCGATGAAGTGGCGTACACCACCGCGCCGGAGGCGAAGCTGCTGGCCAAGGAGAAGATGGACGGCGGCACGAAGCTGGTGTTCGAGTCCGCCGCCGCGGCGCCGGTGACCGTCACCGTGACGAAGAAATAGGAGCGCGGGCGTCCCGCCCGCCAGCCGCCGAACGTCGCGTCCGGCGGTACCGCGGCACGAGACGTACCGCGGCTTGCGGACGAGGACGTCCGCTCACCACCCGAGCACGTACGCGAACACCAGCGGAGCGACGATCGACGCGTCGGACTCGATGATGTGCTTCGGCGTGTCGATGCCGAGCTTGCCCCAGGTGATCTTCTCGTTCGGCACGGCGCCGGAGTACGAGCCGTAGCTCGTGGTCGAGTCGCTGATCTGGCAGAAGTAGCCCCACAGCGGGATGTGCACGCGCTGCAGGTCCTGGTGAAGCATCGGCACGACGCAGATGGGGAAGTCGCCGGCGATGCCGCCGCCGATCTGGAAGAAGCCGATGGAGGCCGACTCGCTGGTCTTCGTGTAGAAGTCGGCCAGCTCGATCATGTACTCGATGCCGGTGCGCACGGTGTGCACGTTCTTCACGTCGCCGGAGATGCAGTGGCCGGTGTACATGTTGCCGAGGGTCGAGTCTTCCCAGCCGGGGACGAACATCGGCAGGTTCTTCTCCGCCGCGGCGATCATCCAGGAGTTCTTCGGGTCGATCTGATACGACTCGCTGATCGAGCCGTCGCGCAGGATCTCGTACATGAACTCGTGCGGAAAGAGGCGCCGGCCGGCCTGGTCCTTCTCCACCCAGTGCCGGAGCACGGCCGACTCGATGCGGCGCATGGCCTCGCCTTCCGGGATGCAGGTGTCGGTGACGCGGTTCATGTGCCGCTCGAGGAGCGCCTGCTCGTCCTGCGCGGAGAGCTGGCGGTAGTGCGGCACGCGCTCGTAGCACTCGTGGGCCACGAGGTTGAAGATGTCCTCCTCGAGGTTGGCCCCGGTGCAACTGATGGCGTGCACCTTGTCCTGGCGGATCATCTCCGCGAGGGAGAGGCCGATCTCGGCGGTGGACATCGCGCCGGCGAGGGTGACGAGCATCTTGTTCCCCGCGGCGAGGTGCTCGTTGTAGTCCTCCGCCGCCGCGACGAGCGCCGCCGCGTTGAAGTGACGGTAGTGATGTTTGATGAATTCAGTGATCGGTCCCGGCATGGCGGCGCGAAGGATACAACGAACGTGTCATGCTGAGCCCCGAAGAGGGCGAAGGGTCTCCTCGCAAGCGCCGGGGGATCCTTCGCCGTCTGCGCGGCTCAGGATGACAGCCTCGGAGGCGGCGCGGCAGAACGTGACTTCGAGCGCCAAGGGCTGCCGAGGCTTGGCCAACCAGCGCAGCCGGCCGTGCCGGCCTAGCGCTTCGTCACCGTGACCGTCGTGCGCGCCGTGGCCGGCGTGCCCGTATCGTCCGTCGCGTCGACCGTGAGCTGCGCCTCGACGCCGCCGAAGAGGCGGTCGTCGCTGACGGAGTGGCGCGGCGCGAAGCGGTAGCGGAGCTCGCCGTTGGCCGGGACCGTCGTCTGGTAGCCGAGGCTCTGGATCTTTGCCGCGTCGTAGCTCTCCTCGGCCACGCGGATCGAGCCGAGGGCGAGGACGTCGGCGCTGACGCGGTTGACCGTCACCGGACGGCCGCCCGTCTCGCGCACCACGACCTCGAAGGGGAACTCGTAGCGGTCGCCGCCGACGTTCGTGGCCATGATCGGGTTGGGGATGATCTGGATGGCGATCGCGCCGTGGCCCGGCTGGGCCGTGGAGCTCATCGAGCCGCCGCCGCCCGCGCAGGCGGC
>DATEOX010000441.1:0-5552 GCA_035273585.1 Thermoanaerobaculia bacterium | reverse complement strand
CACCTACGCGCTCTGGCACCTGCTGCCGTCGGTGGTGGTCGGCGTGCTGATGCTGATGGTCACCACCTACGCGCTCTGGCACCTGCTGCCGTCGGTGGTGGTCGGCGTGCTGATGCTGATGGTCACCGCGGTCGCGGTCCTGCTGGCCATCCGCCGCGACTCCATCTTCATCGCCCTCCTCGGCCTGGTGGGCGGCTTCGCCACGCCGGCCATGCTCTCCACCGGCGAGAACAACCCGGTCGGCCTGTTCGGCTACCTGCTGCTGCTCAATGCGGGGCTGGCCTGGGTGGCGTACCGGAAGCGGTGGCCGCTGCTGACGGCGTGCAGCGTCGCCTTCAGCGTCGTCTGGCAGTGGCTCTGGATCGGCAAGTTCCTCTCCGAGTCGCAACTGGCGCTGGCGGTCGGCATCTTCATCGTCTTCGCCGCGATGGCCTCCAGCGCGCTCTGGTTCGCGCGGCGCGACGACGCGGCGCAAGGCCTCTTCGACCGGATCGGCGCGGCGGGGACGGCGCTGCCGCTGCTCTTCGCCGTCTACAGCGCGGCGGTGCCGGCGTATGGCGGGCGCTACAACCTCCTGTTCGGCTTCCTCCTTTTGATCTGCGCCGGCCTGGCGCTCATCGCGAAGTTCCGCGGACCGGAGTGGCTGCACAACCTCGGCGCCATGAGCGCGGTGCTCGTCTTCGTCATCTGGATGGTCAACGTGGGGACGGGCATCTGGCCGGCGGGACTGTGGTGGGCGGCGGCCTTCATCGCCTTCTTCCTCGTCGCCGGCGTCTGGGTCCGGACCCGCGCCGTGTACGCGGCGGCGGCGCTCTTTTTCATCGTGCCGGTGTACGCGTACCCCGAGCCGCGCGCGCTGCTCTTCATCATCGCTTTCGTGCTGCTGGCCGCGGTCGCGGCGTACGCCATCTACTTCAACCGAGGAGGCGTCTACTACCTCGCGTCATTCTTCGTCATCGCCGCGGAGGCGGTCTGGTCGTCGGAGCATCTCGACCAGTCGCGTCTGATCGCCGGCCTGACCCTCTACGGCATCTTCGCCCTCTTCTTCCTCGGCGTGCCGATGCTCGCCCGCCGCTTCGGCCGCGACCTCACCCCGCGCAACGGCGTGACCATCCTCCTCCTGCTCAGCCTCGCCCTCCTCTTCTTCCTCTCCGTCGGCGCCATCGCCGACGCCGCGCTGTGGGGGCTGGCGCTGCTGCTGGCCGTGGTCAACGTCGGCGCGCTGGTCGAGGCGCGCGCCGGTTCGAACCCGATCCTCTCCGCCATTGCCATCGTCCTCTCCTGGATCGTGATCGGCGTCTGGTGGGCGAGCGCCACCGTCGTGGCGAGCCTCATCCCTTCGATGGTCGTGCTGGCCGGCTTCGGCCTGCTCGTCGTGGCCGGCAACCTCTGGGCGCGCCGCGGCGCGGCCGATCCGGGCGAGTTCGAGCGCGGCACGTACCTCGGGCTGGCCGGCCACGTCTTCCTCGCCTTCGTCGCCTCGCAGGTCTCGCTCTCCTATCCGCCCTGGCCGATGCTCGCCGTGCTGCTCGTGCTCGACCTGGCCGTCGGCGTGGCCGCGCTCTGGCTGCGCCGCGCGCCGCTGCTCACCGCGGCCATGGCCGCCTCGCAGGTCGTGCTGATGATCTGGGCCACGCACACGCGGGTCGCGCCGTGGCCATACGTGGCGTTCGGCGCGGCGCTGGCCGTGGCCGCGTTCGCGCTGATCTGGTTCCGCCTCGACCGCCGCTTCGCCATGCCGGCCGCCGTGGCGTTGTTCCTTGGGCAGATCGTGGCCATCATCGCCGGCGTCACCTCGACGGACGCGATCTTCGGGCCGCTGTTGATCACGCATGCGGTCTTCCTCGCGCTGCTGCTGGCGGTGGCCTGGATCACCGAGTGGCACGAGGTGGCGCTCATCGCCGTCGTCACCACGACGATCGCCACGGCACTGGCGCGGACCACGACGCCCGGGCGCGAATTCACGTTTGCCGCGATCCTCTACGCGATGTTCATCGCCTATCCGCTGCTTCTCGGCGCGCGGGCGAAGCGGTCGATATATCCGCATCTCGCGGCCGTCGTGGCCAGCGCCTCGTTCTTCTACTTCGGCCGCGAGGCGATGCTGCACGCCGGGTTGGAGTGGATGATCGGCGCGCTGCCGGTGCTCCAGGCCGTGCTGCTGCTCGCGCTGCTGTGGCGGGTGGTGCGGCTGCCGGAGCAGGTGCTCTCCCGCCTGGCACTCCTCGCCGGCGCGGCGCTGATGTTCATCTCCGTGGCCATCCCGCTGCAGCTCGAGAAGCAGTGGATCACCATCGGCTGGGCCCTGGAAGGCGCCGCGCTCGTCTGGCTCTTCACGCGCATTCCGCACCGCGGGCTGCTGCTGTGGGCGGCCGGCCTGCTGGCCATCGTCTTCGTCCGCCTCGTCTTCAACCCGGCCGTGTTCGACTACCACCCGGCCAGCCACGCGGCGGTCTTCAACTGGTACCTCTACACCTACCTCGTCGCCGCCGCGGCGTTCTTCATCGCCGCCTACTTTGCCCCGCGCGACATCCCGCGCGCCTCGGCCGTCCTCAGCGCGGGCGGGACGGTCCTCCTCTTCTTCCTGCTGAACATCGAGATCGCCGACTTCTACTCGACCGGGCCGACGCTGACCTTCAACTTCCTCTCCTCGTCGCTGGCCCAGGACCTGACGTACACCATCGGCTGGGCGCTGTTCGCCGTCGGGATGCTCATCGCCGGCATCGCCACGCACGCCCGCGCGGCGCGCGTCGCGGCGATCGTCCTGCTGCTGGTCACCATCCTGAAATGTTTCCTGCACGACCTCGGGCGCCTGGGCGGCCTCTATCGCGTCGGCTCGCTGCTCGGCCTCGCCGTGTCGCTCGTCTTCGTGACCATCCTGCTGCAGAAGTTCGTCATGCTGAAGAAGCACTCGCCTGAGGAGACCGTCACCTCATGATCCGCCGCCTCGCGCTCGCATTGCTCCTCGCCTCGGTGGCCCACGCGGAGGAGCGGACGGTGGTGCCGGCGCGGCCCGGCCCGAACCGCCTCGATCCCGACGTCGCGCTGCTCGCGCACGCCCGGCGCGACCTCGGCGATCTCCGCCTGCGCGACGCGCAAGGCCGCGAGGTGCCGTACCTGCTGATCGATCCGCCGCCGCGCATCTACAACTGGAAGGACGGCGCGCTGCTGCCGGTGGCGGCGACGAAGAAGACGAGCGGCTTCGAGCTCGACCTCGGCCGGGCGATGTCCGTCGATCGCATCCGCCTGGACGGCATCGCCGCGCCGTTCCTCAAGCGGCTGCGTCTGGAGGGGAGCGGCGACCGCGCGCATTGGACCGTGCTCGCCGAGGAGGCGACCGTCTTCGACCTGCCGGATGAAAAACTGAAGAACACCGAGGTCGCGTTCACGCCGGGCGACTACCGCTACCTGCGCGTTACGTGGGACGACCGCTTCAGCGCGCACGTCACGGCAAGCGACGCCGCGGCGCGGATGCACATCGCCGGCACGGCGCCGGAGCCGATGCGCGCGCCGGTGGCGTTCCGCCGCCGCGCCAGCGAGCCGGGCAAGAGCCGCTACAAGCTGACGCTGCCCGGGCCGCATCTGCCGGTCGTCGCGCTGGAGCTGCAGGTGGCGGGCGATGACGTCTTCCGCGAAGCGACCGTCAACGAGGCGCGGCTCTCGAATGCCGAGGTCGTGCCGGTGAAGCTCGGGTCGGCGACCGTGAAGCGCGCGCAGCGCGACGGCGCGGTGGCCGCCGACCTGGCCATCCCCATCACGTCGCCCGAGGGTCCGGATCTGGAGCTGGTGGTGGACGACGCGAATAACCCGCCGCTCGCGCTGACCGGCATCGTGGCGCGATTCGCGCCGCAGCCGTGGATCTACTTCGACAGCTCCGACACGGCGACGATCACGGCGCGCTACGGCAACGAGAAGCTGAGCGCGCCGCGCTACGACCTCGAAGCGTCGCGCAAGGCGGTGGCGCAGTCCGATCCGCCGCGCGCGCGGTGGGTGGGCGCGGAACGCCCGGGCACGACAGCGGAAGGCGCCGAGGCGCCGCTGCCGCTGGCCGGCGCACCGGTCAACCGCGACGACTTCAGCATCGCGCGCCCGGTGCCGCCGTCGCGCGGGCTGACCACGCTCGTCGTCGATGCGAACGTCCTCTCGCGCAGCAGCGAGTTGCGCGACGTGCGCCTCGCGGACGGCGCGGGCAACCAGGTGCCGTACCTCGTCGAGCGGCGCGACGAGCCGCTGACCATCTCCCTGCCGGTGCCGAAGCGAACGGTGCAGGACTCCAAGTCGCTCTACCGCTTCCCGCTGCCGTACGACTCACTGCCGAACGGCACGCGCGTCGTCTTCACCACGACAGGCCGCGTGTTCCAGCGGACGGTGAACATCCGCAGCGCGGCGGACGAGCGCCGCGGGCGGCCATTCGAGTACCTCGGCACCGCCGCCTGGACGAGCACCCAGCCGGATGAGGTGCCGCCGCCGCTCACGTTCGACGTCCCGCTGCGCGGCGTGCGCGAGCTGGAGCTGGAGATCGACGAGGGCGACAACGCGCCGCTGCCGATCGCCTCGGCGCAACTGCTGCTGCCGTCGTTCGCGCTGCGCTTCTACCATCCCGGCGCGCCGCTCACGCTGCTCTACGGCAACCGCCAGGCGTCCGCGCCGCGCTACGACCTCTCGCTGCTCGCGCCGCGCCTCTTCGGCGAGTCGGCGCGCGAGGTGATGCTGACCGCGTCGGCCGCGGCGGCGAAAGAGGAGCCGCACAAGGAGAAGTGGATCTTCTGGATCGTGATCGGCGTGGCCGTCCTGGCGCTGCTCATCATCCTCGCCCGCCTCCTCGGCGGACGGGCTACGGCCGCCGAAGCGTCCCGCTGAAGCGCGACTGCTCGCCCCGCGACCAGGTGGCGGCGATGCGCCGCGCCTTCCAGCAGGGGAGCACGCGCGCCAGCCAGAGCCAGCCTAGCATCGCCCCGTTCACCGCGCCGAGAAGGACCATCGATTCCTGGCGATCGAAAGTGGGGATATGGGCCAGCGGATGGCGCAGCACGAGGTAATCGACCGCGGCAAGAAGGACGAGCTGGAGCCCGTCATGAAGCGCCGCCTTCCGACGCGCGCGGCGGATCGCAACCCGCGACTCGATCACCGCGACGGGAGGGCATTCGGCGTCGGAGACACCTGGAAGAAGGTCCTGGCGGCGCATCGGAGAGTCGGTACAAAGAGGCGAGGCCGGATATTTCAAATAACAAAGGTCATCCTGAGCCGCGGAGATGGCGAAGGATCTCCTCGTGCTTGCCGGGAGATCCTTCGGCGTCTGCGCGCCTCAGGATGACAGCGACTTACCGTAATCGAATGGTCTGCGCGATGTAGTCGCCGGTCGGGTCCTGGTAGGCCTTCACCACCACGGCATCCCCATTCTTCAGCCGGTCGGCGGTCTCGTACGACGTCGCGCTCTTGCCGCGCACCACGAAGTCCTCCGTGACGAGGACGCGCACGGTGCGGCCCTGGCTGTCGCGCAGCGTGAGGCGGGGGGCGTCGGCGAGAGTGCCGGTGACGGTGCCGTAGATCGTGAC
>DATEOX010000440.1:0-11441 GCA_035273585.1 Thermoanaerobaculia bacterium | reverse complement strand
TCGGATCGGTGTGATGGAAGCCGTTGGATAAGGATGAAGGTGGAAGGACGAAGGATGAGTAAGAAGGACGGAGGTCGTCACTCTGTTTCATCCTTCATCCTTCTTCCCTCATCCTTCCGAGGTGATCGTCGCTCCCCTCGGCTCCGGATCCGCAGGAAACTCCTACTACTTCGAGAGCGACGGCACCTCCATCCTGGTCGACGCCGGCTTCGGCCCCCGGGAGACGAAGAAGCGGCTGGAAGGCGTGGGGCGGGACATCGAGCAGCTCAAGGGCATCGTCCTCACCCACGAGCACTACGACCACATCCGCGGCGCGGAGAAGATCGCCCGCAAGTACGGCATCCCCATCTACCTGACCCGCGGCACCCTCGACGCGAGCGCCATCGACCGGGAGGAGACGCCGCTCGTGGTCTTCGAGAACAACTCGACGTTCACCATCGGCGAGCTGGCCGTGCACGCGCGGCGGATCGTCCACGACGCGGCCGACCCGGCCTGCTTCGTCATCGAGGGGCGGGATGGGACGCGGGTCGGCATCGCCAGCGACCTGGGGCACGTCGACGACCCGGTGCTCGAGCATTTGCAGAAGTGTGACGGGCTCTTTTTCGAGGCCAACCACGACCTCGACATGCTCCGGATGGGGACCTATCCGTGGTCCCTCAAGCGGCGGATCATGTCCCGCTTCGGGCACCTCTCGAACGACGACTCGATGCTCGCCGTGCAGCGGATGATCGGCGCCGAGCTGCAGACGCTCTGCCTCATCCACCTCTCCCAGAAGAACAACCACGAGTCGATCGTGAGGGACATGGCCGCCCGCCTTCTCTCGCGGACGGGCGCCCAGCTCGAGCTCGGCATCGCCCTGCAGGAGAGGCCGACCGGGATGTTCGAGGTGTCGCGCAGGCGGCGGCCGGTGGTGCCGCGGTCGGTGACGGCGCAGATGGCGCTCTGGTGACGCGCTATCATCCGCCCCCATGAAAGCAACGGTCATCGTCGAGCTGAAGCCCTCCGTCCTCGACCCGCAGGGGAAGGCCATCCAGCACTCGCTCCACTCCCTCGGCTTCGCGGACGTGGAAGATGTGCGGGTGGGGAAACTGTTTCGGATCACGCTTGCGGCTGGTGGGCAGTCACGAGACCACGTGGATTCGCAACTACGGCAAATGTGTGAACGACTCCTCGCGAACACCGTTGTTGAAAACTTCTCCTACACCGTTGAAGAGTAAGTTCACCAGCCTCGTGCTGCTCACCTTGTCCGCGGCACTCCTCTCCGCGCAGACGGTCCAGCCTCCTGCGCCCGCATCCCTCACCCCCGTCCCGACCCGCGACCAGAAGATCGTCCGCCGCTGGAGCGTCTCCGGCGATCCGCACGGCCTGGCCCTCGGGCGCGACGGCACGATCTACGTCGGGCTGGCGCAGCCGCAGGCGGTGATCGCCGTCGATCCGAAGACGGGGGCGATCAAGTCGCGGCTGGTCCTCGACTCGGCCGAGATCGCCTCGACCAAGGAGCTCGTCACCCTCCGCACGAACCGCGACGGCACGCGCCTCTTCATCGCCAACGGCAGCGACGAGTCGGCCACCATCCTCGGCCTCCCCGACCTGCACGTCATCCGCGAGATCACCATGGAAGGGGAGACGATCCGCGACGCGATCCCCGATCCGAAAGGCCGTTACCTCTACCTCCTCGGCCGCCGCGTGCACGTCTACGACGCCAACGGCGAGAAGGAGATCAAGACCATCGACTTCGCCGATCCGATGGCCATCGCCGCCGCGGAGAACGGCGCGACGCTCGCCGTCCTCGGGCCGGAGGACTTCGGCGGCACGAAGGCGACGGTCGTGGCCATCTTCGACACGACCACGTTCGCCGAGCTGGCCCGCGACCCGATGCAGACCGACCAGTTGATCGAAGGGGCACTGTTCGCCGACCAGGACCGCGCGCTGGTCGCCGTCAGCCGCGATCACCTCTTCGAGAAGCCGATCCTGGCCAAGCCGGCGGCGCCGAAGAAGCTGGCCACCTCGTACGATGGCCAGATGCGGATGACCATCAATTTCGGCGACCTGGTCAACAGCGACCACGTCTGCCTGCCGGAAGGAAGCGGGCCGCAGATCGCCGTGCCCGGCCCGGGCAACCTCCTGATCTTCGCCGAGCGGCGCTGCAGCGCGAGCGGCTCGTTCGCCGGGTCGTCGCGGCGCGTGACGCCGGCCTCGCTGTACGGCGTCAACGCGTACGCCATCGCTTTCGACGCCGCTTCGAACACGCTCGTGGCCACGGAGCGCGCCGGCTACCTTACAATCTACAAAGGCCCGCGCGCGGCCGTCGCGAAATGAAGTTCGGAATCGTCATCCTCCCCGGCTCGAACTGCGACCACGACGCCTACCACGTCGCCAAGACGGTCCTGGGCGGCGACGCCGAGTACCTCTGGCACAAGGACACCGACCTCAAAGGCGCCGACTGCGTGATCATCCCCGGCGGCTTCGCATACGGCGACTACCTCCGCGCCGGCGCGCTGGCGAAATTCGCCCCGATCATGGAGCCGATCAAGCGCCACGCCGCGGCGGGCGGCCTCGTGTTCGGCATCTGCAACGGCTTCCAGGTGCTGACGGAAGTGGGCCTGCTGCCCGGCGCGCTGATGCGCAACGAGCATCTGCGCTTCATCAGTCGCGACGTCCATCTGCGCACCGAGGAGACGGACACGCCGTTCACGTCGGAGTTGGAAGTCGGACAGATCCTGCGCACGCCGATTGCCCACGGCGAGGGGAACTACTTCGCCGAAGAAGCGACGCTCGATGAGCTGGAACGCAACCGTCAAGTCGTGTTCCGCTACTGCGACGAGGAAGGTCGCGTGCTGCGCGCCGCGAACCCGAACGGCTCCGCGCGCAACATCGCCGGGATCTGCAACGCCGGCCGCAACGTCCTGGGGATGATGCCCCATCCGGAGCGCTGCTCGGAGCCGATCCTGGGGAACGCCGACGGGCTGGCGATCTTCAAGTCGATCGCGGCTTCGCTGGCGCGGGTGTGACCACGAACTCCGCCGGATAGTGGATCACGCGCCGGTCCTTCGGCTCCGGCAACGGCTTGCTGAAGCGGATGGCCGTCCCGCCGTCCGCGCGTGACTCGTACAACCATTGGCCGTCGGCGCACGCCGAGCGCGGATTCGGCGGCGCGCCGGAACGGGCGGCGACGGCGTGCGCGGTCAGCTCGAGCTCGGCGCGGGTGCGGAAGAGGCGCTCCCACGCCGACTGAAGGTTCGGGATCTCCATCCGTTGCAGCCGGTTCCAACCGGTGCTGACGAACGACGCGCCGTCGAACGCGCAGCGCTGCTCGGCGGCGAGGCGGCCGGTGAGCGCGCGGCGCTCCCCGATCAGGTTCGTCTGCAGCGGCCCGAGGATGCCGAAGCGCTCGCCGCTCCGCCACACCGTCCATGTCTCGGCCTGCATCGACTGCAGGTAGCTTTGGCGGACGTCGAACGAGGCCATCTCCGCCAGCCAGTACGGCGCGGGCAGCGGCATCTTCCGCGCGGCGGCGTTCGTCTGCCGCACGCCGGCCAGGCCGACGAGCTGCGAGATCTGCTCCGGGCGGGCGAGGAGCGAGCGGGCCAGACGCCACGACGCCTCGAGGTCGTCCCACGCCACGAGCTCGCCGCGGCTGGCGCGGTCGAGCGCGTCGGCGGTCAGGAGCCGGAAGAGCTGCATGTGCGCGACGAGGCTCGGCATCGGCGGATGCTCCTGCGCGAGATCGACCGGCCAGGCGATCGGCGCCCCGGAGACGAGATGCCGCCGCACCGCCGCGAGCTGCTCGCCGTGCGCGGCGAGGTACGACGCCACCGGCTCCGGCGCGGGCGCGATCGAGGCATCCGTCCGCTCCAGTTGCGACTTGAGGTACGCGGTCAGCGGCTCGCGCACCGCGTCCACCTTCGGCGTCCGCTCACGCGGCGCGCGCAGGTCGATCTCCAGCGGCGCGGCGAGCCGGGTCAGCTCCTCGGCCGCGGGCGTCGCCGCCGCTTTCGGGAAACGCCGCGGCACGTCATGCAGCGTTCCGAGGCCCGCCGGCCAGGCGTCGGACGCGACGCGGTTCTGCCTCACGATCCCCGCCACCCATAAGCCCGCCAGCACGAGAATCACGATGCTCACCACCACGATCACAGCGCGCATGTTCGGAGCCTCACCTTCCGCTAGAATCCGCCGTCATGGCCGACCAGTTCGACGCCCTTCTTCAAGAGAATCGTACGTTCCAGCCGCCCGAAGAGTTCCGCAACCAGGCGATCATCAACGACCCGGACGTCTGGGACAAGGCCGCGCGCGACCGCGAGGGCTACTGGGCCGGCTGGGCCGAGCAGCTCGACTGGGAGAAGAAGTGGGATCGCGTGCTGGAGTGGGAGCCGCCCTACGCGCGCTGGTTCGTCGGCGGGCGCCTGAACGCGTCGTACAACTGCATCGATCGGCACCTGAAGGACCGGGGCGACAAGACGGCGGTCATCTGGGAAGGCGAGCCGGGCGACGTCCGCACCTATACCTACCGCCAGCTCCATGGCGAGGTCTCCAAGTTCGCCAACGCGCTGAAGTCCCTCGGCGTCGTGATCGGCGACCGGGTCGCCATCTACCTGCCACTCATCCCTGAAGCTGTCGTTGCGATGCTCGCCTGCGCGCGCATCGGCGCGGTGCACTCCGTCGTCTTCGGCGGCTTCTCCGCCGAGGCGCTGCGCGACCGCATTCAGGACGCGCAGGCGAAGGTGCTGATCACGGCCACGAGCGGCTACCGTCGCGGCTCGCTCGTGCCGCTGAAGAAGACCGCCGACGCCGCGGTGGCCGAATGCCCGTCCATCGAGAAGGTGATCGTGGCCAGGCGCGGCGCCGCCAACGAGGATGCGGCGAGCATGACCGACGGTCGCGACGTCTGGTACCACGACCTGGTGGCCGCCGCGTCCGACGACTGCCCGCCGGCGTGGGTCGACTCGGAGCAGATGCTCTACACGCTCTACACCTCCGGTACGACCGGCAAGCCGAAGGGCATCGTCCACACCACGGGCGGTTACCTGACGGGTTGTTACGCGACATGCAAATGGGTCTTCGACCTGAAGGACTCCGACGTCTACTGGTGCACGGCCGACATCGGCTGGGTCACCGGCCACTCGTACGTCGTCTACGGCCCGCTGGCCTGCGGCGCGACGGTCCTCATCTACGAAGGCGCGCCCGACTGGCCGAAGAAGGACCGCTTCTGGGAGCTCATCGAGAAGCACAAGGTCACGATCTTCTACACCGCGCCGACGGCCATCCGCGCCTTCATGAAATGGGGCGAGCAACTCCCGCAGGCGCACGACCTCTCCTCGCTCCGCCTCCTTGGATCGGTGGGCGAGCCGATCAACCCCGAGGCCTGGATGTGGTACCAGAAGAACATCGGCAACGAGCGCTGCCCGGTGGTCGATACCTGGTGGCAGACGGAGACCGGGGCGATCATGATCACGCCGCTGCCCGGCATCACGCCGACGAAGCCCGGCTCGGCCACGCGCCCCTTCCCCGGCATCGACGCGGAGGTCTTCGATCAGAAGGGTCAGCGCGTGGAGGTGGGCGCCGGTTACTTGGTGATCACCAGCCCCTGGCCGTCGATGCTGCGCGGCATCTACAACGACCCGGACCGCTACAAGCAACAGTACTGGGCGAAGTGGCCCGGCATCTACTTCACCGGCGACGGGGCGAAGCGCGACGAGGACGGCTACTTCTGGCTCCTCGGGCGCATCGACGACGTGATGAACGTCGCCGGCCATCGCATCGGCACGATGGAGGTGGAGTCGGCGCTGGTCGATCACCCCCTCGTGGCCGAGGCGGCGTGCGTCGGCATCTCGCACGACATCAAGGGGACGGCCATCGCCGCGTTCGTGATCGTGAAGGAGGCGGGACGCGAGCTGGCCATGCAGGACCCGGCGAAGTTCGAGCAGGAGCTCAAGCAGCACGTGGCGGAGAAGATCGGCGCCATCGCCCGCCCGGAGAAGATCCTGATGACGGCCGACCTGCCGAAGACGCGCAGCGGCAAGATCATGCGCCGCCTGCTGCGCGACATCGCCGAGGGGCGAGCGCTGGGCGATGTGACGACGCTGGCCGATCCGACCGTCGTCGCCTCGCTCAAGGAAAGGTACGAGGAGGAGGCCTGAGCAGGATCGCGCTGATCACGGGCGGCTCGCGCGGCATCGGGCGCGTCACGGCCATGCGCCTGCTGGCCGACGGCTGGTCAGTGGCGTTCACCTTCTCGCAGTCCAAGGAGACGGCGCGGGAGTTCATCGCCTCCGATCCGCACCGGGTGGCGGGTTGGGAGGCGGACGTGCGCAACCGCGACGCGGGGCGGGTGGTGGTGGAGGCGGTGCTGTCGCGCTTCGGCTCGATCGACGCGCTGGTGAACAACGCCGGCGTCCGCCACGACGCGCTCCTCTACAACATGTCCGGCGAGCAGTGGGACGAGGTGATCGACACGTCGCTCGGCGGCGCGTTCGCCATGACCAAGGCGGCGCTGCCGGTGATGATGCAGCAGCGCCGCGGCTCGATCGTGAACGTGGCCTCGCTCTCCGGCATCCACGGCATGGTCGGCCAGACGAACTACTCGGCGGCGAAAGGCGGCCTGATCGCGATGACGAAATCGCTCGCGCGCGAGGTGGCCAGGAGTGGCATCCGCGTGAACTGCGTCGCGCCGGGCCTCGTGGAGACGGACATGACCGCGAATCTCGACGGCGACGTCCGGCGGGAGATGATCCGCGCCATCCCCATGCGCCGTGCCGTGAAGGCGGACGAAGTGGCGGCCGGCATCGCCTTCCTGCTCTCGGACGATGCGAGCGCGATCACCGGCCAGGTGCTCTGCATCGACGGCGGGACGAGCGCCTGAAAAATGTAGGGCCGGCTCTCCAGCCGGCCCAGCATCGATGACGGGCCGGCTGGAGAGCCGGCCCCACATTCACCGTCCGTACTTGCGCAGCACCTCGCGCAGACGATCGATCGGGATCGCCTCGGCTGTCCCGACCGTGGTGGCCTTCGTCAGCGAGTTGTAGATCGCCTCCTCCGTCGCCTCGATGGTGGCCAGGAAGAGCGGCGACATCTGCTCGTTGGTCACGCCGGGTGCACCGCGGCTGGTGGAAAAGGCGATGGCGTAATCGCCGCTGCCGTTCGTGCCGGCGGCCCCGGTGCGGGCCAGGCCCATCATCGAGCGGGCGCCCATCCGCTGCAGGTTGCGATGGTCGACCGGCGCGTCAGTGGCGATGACGATGATGATCGAGCCGTCGCCGAGCTCGTTCTTCAGGTAGTACCGCCCGAGCTCTTCGCCAACCGGAACGCCGGCGATCTGCAGCACACCGCCGAAGTTCGTCTGCACCAGCACCCCCACCGTCCACCCGCCCAGCTTCTGCGGCAGCCGCCGCGACGCGGTGCCGATGCCGCCCTTGAACCCGAACGCGATCGTCCCGGTGCCCGCCCCCACCGACCCTTCCTCGACCGGCCCGCCCTTCGCGCCGCGGATCGCGGCGAAGACCTCGTCCCGGCCGACGGGACGGGAGCGGATGTCGTTCAGCGCGCCGTCATTCGTTTCGCCCACCAGCGGGTTGATGGAGCGGACGTCTTCGTTGCCGGGGAGGGCGAGCATGTAGTCGAGCACCGCGTCCGCCACGCGCGGCACGTTGAGCGTGGAGGTGAGGAGGATGGGCGTCTCGAGCTCGCCCAGCTCGTTCACCTGCGTCGAGCCGGCCAGCTTGCCGAACGCGTTGCCGATGAACACCGCCGCCGGCACTTTCTCGCGGAAGAGGTTCCCGCCGTGGGGGAGGATGGCCGTCACGCCGGTGCGCACCTTCTCGCCGCGGATGAGCGTCACCTGCCCGACGCGGACGCCGTCGACGTCGGTGATGGCGTTCAAGGGGCCGGTGGGGAGGATGCCCACCTTCACGCCGAGATCGCGGAGGCGGGGGCGGTCTTGGGCGGCGGCGGATACGGCGAGCAGAACGATGATGAGCAGTTTGCGCATGCGAAAACAGTTGCTGGTTGCTGGTTACTGGTTGCTAGTAGAGCGGTTCTACGAGTAACCAGCAACTAGCAACCAGCAACTCTGAATCAGTCTACAATCCGCGCCCCGATGGACGCCCCCTACTTTTCCGTCGTCATCCCGACCTGGAACCGGCTGCCGATGCTGCTGCGCGTGCTCGACGCGCTGGAGCATCAGCAGGATGCGCCGGAATTCGAGGTGATCGTGATCGATGACGGTTCTTCGGACGCCACGGCGGCGACCGTCGCCCAGCGGCAGAACATCATCTTCCGCACCCAGGCGAACGCCGGCCCGGGACGGGCGCGCAATCACGGCGTGACGCTGGCGCGCGGCCGCTACGTCGTCTTCATCGGCGACGACACGGTGCCCGAGCCGCGCTTCCTGGCCGAGCATGCGCGCGTGCATCGCGAGGCGGGCGACGATCCGCTCGTCGCGGCCCTCGGATACACAGGCTGGCCGGCGCGCGAGCGGGTCACGGCCTTCATGGACTACATCAACGACTACGGCCTGCAGTTCGGCTACAAGCTGATCAAACACGGCGAGACCGTGCCGTTCAACTTCTTCTACACGTCGAACATCTCCATCGACCGGGAGCTCCTCGCCGCGCAGCCGTTCGACTCCGGCTTCCCCGCCGCCGCCTGGGAAGACATCGAGCTGGCCTACCGTCTCGACAAGCAGGGGCTGAAGATCCGCTACAACGCGCAGGCGGTGACGAGGCACTACCACCCGATGACGGTCGACTCGTTCGCCCGCCGCCAGTACACGGTCGGCAAGTCGGGTGCGATCTTCTACCGCAAGCATCCCGAGCTCGGCCACTTCCTCGGCGTGCACGAGCTGGAGACGCGCAAGCTCGCGGACGACCGCGCGCTCGCCCGCCTCCGCCGCCGCGCACGCCTCGGCGAGCGGTTTCGTTGGTTTGCGCGGCCCCGCGTCTTCGAGACGTTGATGCGCGAGCATTACCTGCGGGGGCTTCGGGACGGGCTCGAAAGCGATGAAGGATGAACGATGAACGATGAACAGAAAGCCGCGCATTGACTGTTCATCGTTCATCCTTCATCGTTCCGCGTTCCGAAATGTTCATCACCTTCGAAGGGATCGACGGCTCCGGGAAGTCGACGCAACTGATGCGCGCGGCGGAGCTGCTGCCGGGCGCGGTCACGACGAAAGAGCCGGGAGGGACGCCGCTGGCGGACCGCATACGGGCCATTCTGCTCGACTCCGGCTCGGCCATCGATCCGTTGGCCGAGGTGCTGCTGTTTGCGGCGTCCCGGCGGCAGCACACCATCGAGGTGATCAAGCCGGCGCTGGCGCGGGGGGAGGTCGTCCTGTGCGATCGCTTCACCGACGCGACGCTCGCCTATCAGGGCTTCGGACGCCTCCTCGATCTCGACCGCCTCCGCCTGCTCAACGACTGGGCCACGGACGCGCTGCGGCCGGACGTCACGCTGATCTACGACCTGCCGGAGGAAGTCGGCCTCACCCGCGCCCGGTCGCGCAACGCGGGGGCGGCGGCGGACGAGGGACGCTTCGAGGCGGAGGACGTCCGCTTCCACCGCCGGGTGCGGGAGGGCTACCTCGCGCTGGCGGAGAGCGACCGGCAGCGCTATGTCGTTATCGACGCCGACAGCACGGTGGACGAGGTCTTCGCGCGGACGCGGAAGGTGCTGGAGGAGCGGGGGGTGCTGCGATGACGACCGCCGCGGAGGTGATCGTCGATACCGCGCGGCGCGGCGAGCTGCATCACGCGGTGATCCTCTACGGGCCGGCGCCGGAGGAGCTGCGCAAGCTCGCGGTGCGTATCGCCAAGGCGCTCAATTGCCTGAACGGCTCGGGCGGCGACGACTGCGAGGTCTGCCGGCGCATCGACCAGCGGCTGCATCCGGACGTGCACTTTGTCGAAGTCGCGGGCGAGAAGAAGCTGATCTCCATCGAGCAGATCCGCAACCTGGTGGGCGACGCGACGATGCGGCCGTACGAGGGGCGGAACAAGGTGTTCATCATCGACCCGGCCGACGCGCTGAGCGTCAGCGGCTCGAACTCGCTGCTCAAGACGCTGGAGGAGCCGGCCCGCGACACGACGTTCCTCCTCCTCACCCGCTCGGCCGACCTCCTCCTGCAGACGGTGCTCTCCCGCTCGCAGAAGATCTACGTGGCCGGCGAGGTGGAGGTGGATGAGGAGCTGGCGGCGACGATCGAGAGCGCGCTCGAGGCGTTCGCGAAAAAGCGCGACGGCGCGGCACTGCTCTCCCTCGCGGCGATCGTCGGCGGGCAGGAGAACACGAGCGATGCCATGGCGCTCCTGGCCTCGACCCTGGCCCGCCTCGCCGCCGACGCAGAGCCGTCGATCGCCCGGGAGCGGCTGCTCGCCGCGGCCGATGCCGTGCTGGCGGCCATCCGCGCGCTGCAGGTGAACGCGGATGTGCGGCTGGTGCTGGAGGGAGCGCTGGCGCAGTTGGTGATCGCGTCATCCTGAGCCGCGGAGACGGCGAAGGATCTCCCGGCGCTTGCGAGGAGATCCTTCCCTCTTCGGGGCTCAGGATGACACCCTGATGGCCAAGTAACCGTTTACAAAAAGAATCGGCCCCGCCTTGCGACGGGGCCGACCGAAATCTTACTGGAGTGCGCGGACGCGGGTGCTCAGGGGTGAGACGTTGAGGCGGTAAGGTTCAAGGAAGAATTCAAGAGGCGGTACAAATTGGCGGGCTGGTGAAACAGAAAGCAGCCCGTGCCCTCGCATCCAGTAAATCCCTTAACTGACATCGTGAGCGCATTATCGCACAGATTGTGAAAAATTTCTCAACGTAACAGCAATGTGACAAACCGTTCTGCTGCTAGGAGATACCCGAAGTTTTCGGAAATACGTTCACGTTTCACAAAACAACCGTTCGGTCCGAGGGGAAGATTCCGCGCTGAGGTGAACGAGTGGTGAATCGGGCGATTTGGGGTGCGCAACCGGCCGTCAAGCAAACGCGAGTGCGGCGTGATCGGCAGCAGTTATTGGTTGTTGGTTGTTAGTTGTTAGTAGTACGTCCGGCCGCACGTACTACTAACAACCAGCAACTAACAACCAACAACTACCTCCTCCTCGGATCCACCACCCACTCCGCCGGCCGCAGCGCCCGGTCCAGGGCCACATGCCCGGCCAACGTCTCGGCCGGCTCGCCGTTGACCAGCAGCCGAACCCGCTTGGCCTCCGTGAAGTTCGCCGTCACGGTCCAGACCACCGAATAGACGGCCATCAGCTCTTCGTGGCTCCCCGTCCCCCACCCCTGCGTCAGCGTCGGGCCGCCGAGGTCGACGAAGACCGTGCCGTCGGGGAGGAGGTAGGCGCCGCGCACGACCGTGTCGGTCGGGAAGGCGCGGGCAACGGTCGTGTTCGCCGAGCCCTTGAGCAGCTCGCGCATCACCACGCCCAGCGCGCCGGCGGGGTTCTCCGGCA
>DATEOX010000439.1:0-5639 GCA_035273585.1 Thermoanaerobaculia bacterium | reverse complement strand
AGGATCGGCGTGCCGGCGGTCACCGCAGGCGTCGGATAGGTCATCGTCGGCATGCCCAGGCCCGAGCGGGCCGCATCGAGCGCCGCGCGCATCTCCGACACGTGCACGGCGAGCACCGTGCCGGTGAGCGGCGAGTAACTGGTCCACACCGGCGCCAGGCCGGCCGCGTCCCGCAGAGCGTCGATGGCCTTGCGCATCTCGCTGAAGTGTACGACGGAGATCAGCGTCACGCCCGCCGTGACCGGATCGTCCGTGAAACCCATCGCCACTGCGGCGTCGGGCGCGCTCGCCAAAGACGCCACGCCGTTGCCGTCGACGACCCGCACGCGATAGGCATAGCCGTGAGCGGCCACCGCGTCGGTATCGAGATACGACAGCGTGCCGGCGCCGAGGGTGCGGTAATCGCGATAGCCGAGGCGGTCGTAACGGCGCTGCAGCACGTAATTGCGCACGCCGGCGAGCGGCGCCGCCGCGTTCCAGCTCACCAGGATGCCGCCGGTCTGATACGCCGCCACGAGGCCGGTGGGCGCGGCGGGCGGCGTGACCGTCACCGTCACGGCGTTACTGTTCGCGGCCGAGCCGCAACCGTTCGACACGCGCACCCAATAGGAGGCGGTCTGGGTCGGGATGAAGGACAGCGTATAGGACGTCGCGTCGGCAATCGGCGTGGTCGTGACGCCGCTCGCCCCCTGGTACCACTGGTGCTGGACCGAGCTGCCCGTCGCCGACACGCTGATCGTCGCCGTCTGGCCGGAGATCACCGTCGTCCCGGACGGCTGCCCGTTGATCGCCACCGTCTCGCAGACCGCGACCGTGGCCGTCACGCTGTCGGCCGACGGTCCGCAATTGTTCGACGCGCGCAGCCAGTAGCTCGTCGTCGCCGAGAGGGCGACGGGGAGCGAGCTGGTCACCGAGCCCGGCGCGTTCACCGTCGTCGTGGCGCCGCCCACCGGCTGGGCGGTCGAGGGGGAGGCGCCCTGATACCACTGCAGACTGATCGGATGCGCGGCCGTGTCGGAGTCGCCGTTGATGGTCGCCGAGAGCGTGGCGCTGCCGGACGTCGCCGTGGTGGACGCCGGCTGCGCGGCGATGGTCACCGCCGTGCACGAGGAGGCGTCCTTCGCCCCCGTCACGCTGATCATGTACGGCCGGCGCATCCCATCCGGGTCGGGCGTCTGCCAATCGGTGACCAGATTCGCGTGCGCCACCTTCGTCACCAGGCCGTTGCTCGCGTAATCGAGGCTGTTCGTCTGATTGCCGGGCGTGTCGACACCTTCCAGCATTCCCCGCCGGTAGCGGTTCGTGATAGTCGGCGCGCCGGCGACCGCCGCGTTGCAGGGAGCGAACGTGCAGGACGGATAGACGATCGTCGACGGGCTGCCGAGCGGGTCCTGGCTGAACCCGGTGCTGAACGAGACGACGGCGCCGCCGCCGGGAAGCACGCCGGTGCAGTCCTCCTGCCCCGTCACGACGACGCAGGTCTTCTGTTGCGTCGTGCGCGTGCTCGCCCGGCCGTCGCGGCCGCCGTACACATAGTTCTCCACGACCTGGAAGTTGAACGTGGTCGGCGGCGTGGTGCTCGTATCGTCGACCCAATTGTTGCGGACGGCCCGAACGACTTTTCCGGCCGCGTAATTACCGGCGGTGTTCGCGGCTCCGAAGTCGAACTGCTTCACCGGGCCGTGCTGGGGGTCGGTGATGGTCCGCAGCCGTTCGGCGCGGTCGTACTCGAACGAAAGATGCGTGTTCCCGTCGACGCGGTGCAGCGCGTGTCCGCGCGCGTCGTAGCTGTCATAGGACGTCGTTTTCTCGGGGTGAACCTCGCTCCCGAGGAAGCCGCGGTTGTCGTACGTGAAGATGCGCTTCTGGCCGCACGTGTTGACGCCGGCGTCCATGCATACGGAGCGGAGGCGGTTGCCGATGTCGTAGGTGTACGACGTCACGACGCCGTTCGGCTCCGTGACCTTCCACAGTTTCCCCTGCCGGTCGTATGTCTCCGTCGTCGTGCTGTCCTCGTCCACGTCGCCGGTATGCACCTTCACCGTGCGCGCCGTCTGCGACGCGCCGATGTATGCGAAATTCACATGGCTCTTGTCCGGCGCCGTCACCTCGCGCGGGCGCCCCAATGCGTCGTAGCTGTACGTCGTGAAATGCGACGGCGACTCCTCCGCCTCGGAAACGCGCGTCTTCCAGCCGAGGCTGTTGTAATCGGTCTGTACGACCGAGAGAGTGCCGTTCGGCATCGTCTTCTGCTGGCGCTCGAGCCGGCCGAAGCCGTCGAAAACGAGGCTGCTGAACGGCAGCGGCGGCACCGTCTCGCCGGTGGTCTGGGCGATCGTCACCGTCGGCGGGTTGATGGAGTACGCGTAATTGGTCGTCGCCGACCGCGGTACGGTCAGCGTGCCGGACGGCGCCGCGGACGTGACGCGCCCGAGGCGGTCGTAGGTGATTGCCGTGGCCACGTCCGCCGAGTCGTAGCTCTTCGTGATGAAGCCCGTCGAGGCGTCGGCTTCCTGCTTCAGGATCAGCGGTCCGACCTGATTGCCGCCGGCGTCGGTGTATTTCGACGTCAGCAGCGCGCCGTTCGCGGCCCAGGTGTGAACGAGCGAGAAGGCCTCGCCGGTGAGCGCCGGCGTCGGGCAGGTGAGCGACGGCGGGACGGCAGGCTGCCCATCGCCGCCGAAATACTGCTCCGTCGCGATGTTCCCGCGCGCATCTTTCGTGAACACGGCGAGCAGATCGGTGCCCAGACGCGGCGGCGAGGAGGGGGCCGCGACGTTCGACTGCAGCGTACGACGATGGGTCAGGAATCCGGTCGCATCGAAGCAGACCTCGGTCATGGACGTCTTCGATTCCGACGACAATTCCGCGCCCGGGACGGCGGGCAGCGTCTCGCTCGCCGTCTCGTAATCGAATGTATTGAGGATCCACGGCGACTCGACCGGGAACTGGGTATAGGCGTTGTACGTATTGTTCGCGAACGCCTTGAAATCCCCCTGCGGCGGATTGTAGTTCGTGAAGGTGGCGCGCACGTCGCGCGAGCCGAAGGTGCCGGCGGTGCGGGTCTCGCGATAATGACCGAGGCCGTCGAAATGATCGTAGAACGTGTCCGCCGTCTTGTTGTCCTCGTAGCGCGTCCGCTCGGCCGCCACACGGCGGTTGTAATCGGAATAGAGGCTGGTCGGGGCATTGGGGAGATGGATGTCGGCCTCGTATTGCACGAAGCGGCGGCGCAAGGGCGTGTTCCAGTTCCCGTTGGCGTCCGGTCCGATGTCCTCGGATGATATGGACCAGCCGCTCTCTTCGTTCGAGGCGGGGCGGCGGGAGAGCGGCAGGCCGTATTCGCCCGGATAGCCGAACTCGCAGTTCATCGAGCAGATGCTGAAGTAGCTGCGCGTACGGCGGATGATCGGGCTGCCCGGGCCGGCGGCGTGGTCGGTGACGAGCACGCGGTGCTCGACCCCTAGGTTGCCGACCAGCTCCTGCGCGTATTCACGCAGGCCGATGGCCGAGCCGTTGTAGGTCATGGTGCGCGTCTCGACGGCGACCGGCGTCGAGTAGAGCGTCCCTTCGATCGGCTTATTGGGGTTTTGCTGGAACCAGGCGCCCGGAAGCGCGAACTGCTGATACGTCCAGGAGAGCTGGCCGCCGGTCGGAAGGAGGAGGGACTTGAGGCTGCCGGAGGCATCGGGGCAGTCGGCGCCGGGCGCCTGCGCGGTGCACCTCTCGTATTGCATGTTCCAGCTCAATGCGCCTTCCGGCAGGTCGATGCTGGTCAGCAGCGTCGCCGCGGTATCGAACGGCAGGTTCGGGTCGACTTCGCCCGAGACGTCGATCGGATGGCGGGGAATGACGCTCCACGTGCCGTTCGCCTCCCCCTCGTAATGGAACACATAAGACGCCGTCTGTCCGCCCGCCGCCGCGAGCCGCACCTCGGAGACGGAGAGGTGGTCGACGTCGGCGCCGAAGCCCAGGTCCTCGACATACGTCGCCGTGTTCTTGAAAAAGACGTCGTGCTCGCGGCCTGCGCTGTCGGTGATGTGCCAGCGCGGCGCGTTGCCCGGGCTGTCATTGTAGTAAGCGACCGTGACCCAGTTGCCGAAGCGGTCGTCCATCCGGATCAGGCGGCCGGTGTCGTCGAACGTGTGATACGTCCCGTCCGGGAACTCCAGCTTGAGCTGGAAGGGGTTGCGCGTGTCGAGGCGGAGGTACGAGCCGTCCGCGCTGTAATAGATTCCGGACCTCGCGCTGCCATTGGGGTGTGGTACCGCCCGGGGGCAGTGCGTGCCGCCGTCGGGAGCGACGTATGCCCACGCCCCTCCGGCGACCGGACCGGGCGCGCAGGGCAAGTCCTGGGTCAGCTCGCCGAGGCTCAGGCGCCAGCCGAAGCCGGCGTTCTGGCGATGGCCGGGGAAGGCCCACACGAAGTTCTTGGTCTCGCCCTCCATCGTGCGCTGGGCCGAGCCGAACTCCCAACTGTTCCCGCCGTAATGGAGCGTGAAGCCGTACGAGAGGTTGCCGCCGAGGTGATAGGTCTGGCCGATGGGGATGCCGACATTGAGGTTGCCGTTGAAGAGATTGACGGTATCGAGATCGCCGAACTCGTAGGCCTTCTCGGCGGCGATCCCTTTTTCCCAGTTGGGATGGACGGCCTGCGCGTGGGCGGCTCGTGCGGCAAGAAGAAGGACGGCGAGGGCGGCGAGGCGCTTCACTTCGTCACCTCCACGATGGCGAAGTGGAGATTCATCGGCTGGAAGAGGAACAGCAGGTCGCCTTTCTTGAGCTTCGAGGGCGGCGGCGTCTTGTCGCGCATGGCGGCGAATTTCTCGACCGAGACGCGCGCCTTGCCGTTCAGGATGCCGTCCTCGTCGCCGGCGCCGCCGTCTCCGAGCATGACGTGCCAGACGCCCGATTTCGCGCGAACGAGAAAGACGTCCGCCATGGCCAGCGGGATGTCGAGGCCCTCCGGCTCGCCGGCGGCGTTGTTCTTGAAGAAAGCCGCCGTATTGAGCGTCCGCTGCAGCGGCGCGCAGTCGCCGGACGGGCAGGCGACCGCGTATTGGCCGCTCTCGACGTCGATCACGGCCCAGACGGACGTGGGAACGACGCCGTTCTCCGTGTCGAAGCGCACCTTGCCGTCCGCGCCGGCGGCGAGGACGTCGGCGCGCTGTTCCATGCGCGTCATGAAGACGTCCGGGCGGCGCGACATCATGAATAGCGCGGCATTGCCGCCGGGCGTGAGGCCGGAGACGGTGATGCCGTTGCCGTCGAATGCGATGGACGGCGCGGGAGCCGTTTGTGCAGCCATGAGGGGGAGAACGACGAACGCACAGAAGACGAGTGCGACGATTCGCATGGAATCCTCCGGAACCCGGTTATGGGGGTTCTCTCGATAGCCGGCACGCACTCTCAATACGGCCGGCCGTCGTTACGATTTTCGATTGACGTATTGGACTCGAAAAAGACTGCCAGAGTTACGGCCCTCGGTCAAGACGTATCTATGCGTGCGCTGCGCCTCGGCTAAGATGCGCGCCAGTGCCCACCAAGCCCCCACCCGGCGACCGTCCGCTCAAGACGCTCGAGCGGGTGTTGTCGAAGGCGGGGCTCGGGTCGCGGACTGAGGCGCGCAGGTGGATTCA
>DATEOX010000438.1:0-13672 GCA_035273585.1 Thermoanaerobaculia bacterium | reverse complement strand
CGCCCGGACGTCGCCCAGCGTGTCGGCCCCCGCCCCGCCCGCCATCAGCGCACAGATCAGCATCCCGAACAGTCGTGTCATGCCGCGCCTCCCTCCGCGGAAGGAGACGCGACAGGGCGATGCAACGTTACCGCGAAACAGTCGGTCGACGGCGCGTCAACCGGGTGCCGGACCGGTCGTCGTGCCGCATTCGCTGACCGATGCGCACGTGCGGACGACGCGGCCATGCTCCACGACGAACAACTGCGGATAGATCTGCGTTCTCGGGTCGATCCGGCCGCCTGGCGGCTCGGCCAGCGCATGGGTGACCGCGGTCAGCCTCGTGGCCTTGGCCATCGCGATCGTCTCGGTCAAGGGCGCGACGGACAGCACCTGCGTGCCGCCGTCCGGCCGGATTCCGCCGAGAAGCTCGCGACACGAGTCGCAGCGGGGATCGACGATGGCGACGATCGTACGTCCGTTGAATGGAAGCGTTCCTCGCGCGCCGGTCAGGTCGACGACCGGCAGCGCGTCGATGGAGTCGTGGACGGCAAACGCCCGTGCGCTTTTGACCGCGGCGACAGAACGCGCGTGCTGCCGCCGCAGCGTGTAATTGCTCCAGATGAGCAGCGCGAACACGACGACCACCGCCGCCTCGAGAGCGCCCCGGACCGGGATGGCCGTCCGGGGTGGTTCACGTGTGCTCGTCGCCGGGGTCAGCAATCGCCCCAATCCTCATAGATGTAATACGCGGTGCGGCAACCCGACCTCTGCGGCGAGCCGAAGCAGGTGTAGTACCAGTAACCACACTCGACGGTGAGCGTCTCGTCCGTGTAGTAGGTGACGTAGAACGCGTGGTCCGGCGCTGCCACGAGCGTCACAGCACCGGCGACGAGCATCGCCGCGAGAACGAAAATGCGTATCCGTCTTGCCATATGGCCTCCTATCCTTCCAATTTAGGATTGAGGCGCATGGCCGGCTAGTCGCATTTCTATCGGCCTCGGCGGTGGTCCATGACGCCAGCCGAACACGTGTCATGCCGCGTCTCCTTCGGGCGTGGAGACGCGGCATGGAGGAAGAACGTTTCAGTCGCGGAACGCGGCCCAGGCCGCCTTCATCCGATCGGTCTGTCCGGCGGTGAACTCGAACATGCACGAGTCCTGGCTGTAGTCCATGAAATTGCGGATCGGATCGAGGCCCGGCTTGCCGTTGCAGGAGTCGCGGCCGACGGGGCAGTTGAACGCCGGCGACTGTTCGGACGGCGTGTCGGCGATGTAGTCGCCCTTCGTGCTGCAGCCCCCCTGGAACGTGTGATAGAGGGCCAGCCAGTGTCCGACCTCGTGCGTGGCGGTGTCGCCCTCGCTGTAGATGGCGAACGGGCCGCCCGGCAGCGAGCGCCAGTCGACGACCACGCCGTCGAGGTTCGCGAACTCGCTGTTCAGGATCGAGGGGAAGTACGCCCATCCGAGGTATGGGTCGGCGTCGACGAGGTAGATGTTGAGCGTGCCGGGGCCGCCGCGGCGCAGCGCGCTCTTCGCCTGCAGCTCGATGTTGAAGTCGGCGTTGAAGGACGTGAACCAGGTCGCGTTCTCCGTCCGCGTGACGCCCGCCAGGTCGAAGCCGAAGCCGGTGTTCGCCCCTCCGGTCCGGCCGTTGTACGAGTCGTTGAGCACGCGCATCTGCTCCCGTATCATCGAGTCCGGCACCTCGCCGTTGGCGAAGCCCGGCCCCATGGTGATGACGTGGAACCAGACGGGGATCACGGCGCTGACCTTCCCCTTCTTGCCGCGGTCGACCTGCTGCTCCAGCGAGGCGATCTGGGCGTCGCTGAGCTGCTTCGTACCGCAACGGATCGGGTTCGGATCAGCGCTCGCCGCCGCGCAAAACACAATCAGCACGAGCATGAAAACCACAGTCGTTCTGCGATTCATGGAATCTCCTGTCTTTCTTCGAGTTGTGGAGAGACAGTACTTGCCGAACGGCGGCGCGTCAACCGGTCGGGCCTACACAGGCGCTCATCCCGCCGCCGCGCGGTCGACCAGCCACCACGTCTCGACCCCCTGCGTCACCTCCGTGATCGGATAGCCGGCCCCTTCCCGCACCTGCCGGAAGACCTCGCGCTTCGACGCGCCGGCCACGAGCACGAGGCGCAGGCCCGCGGCGCGCAGCACCGGCTTGGTCAGCGTCACGCGCCACATGTCGATGGGCGGCGGGACGTCGACGGCCATGGCAATGCGGTCGGTCACGGCCAGGGCCTCAGGCGTGCTGGGAAAGAGAGACGCCGTATGCCCGTCGTCGCCCATCCCGAGCAGCACGAGATCGAGCGGCTCGGGGCCGAGCTCCGCCTCGTAGGCGGAGGCCGTCGCGGCGGGGTCGCCGAGGTCCGTGCGGAACGGGATGAAGCGATGGGCGGGCGGGATGCCGTGCGCGAAGAGCGTCCGCATCACCATGCCGGCGTTCGAGCGGGGGTCATCGAAGGGGACGTAGCGCTCGTCCACCAGGGACCAGGTGACAGGCGCCTCGGGCATCGCGGAGCCGAGGAGCGAGTAGACGGGCGCCGGCGTCGAGCCGCCCGACAGCGCGATGCGCCGCGCCCCCTTCCCGATCTGCTGCAGCACCGTCCGCGCCGCAGCCGACGCGAGCTCCTCCGGCGAGTCGAAAATGCGCAGGTTCATGCGACCCGCTTGGCCATCCGCACCGCCACCGGCAGGACGCGCAGCAGCAGGCGGTCGGCCTCCGGCTGTTTGAGGAGGCGCACGATCAGCTCCTCCGGGCGTTTGCCGAGGGTGCGGGTGATCGAGTCGGGGACCGTCATCGTGCCGCCGACCGTCGCCGTCAGCACGCCGCGGTCGGAGTCGCGGGAGATCGTGGCCGTGGTGCCGTCGCCGAAGCCGATCTCCACCCCGGCCAGGCTGCCCGGGATGCCCCCCGAGCGGCGGACGAGCTCGTACGAGATGCCGTCGATGCGGCCGTCATCCTCCACGCGGTGCCCGAGCTGCGCGCTGAGCCACGACGCAAAATAGACGGCTTCGATCATCTCCCCGAACAGCGGCCCCTCGGCCACGGCCGCCACGCGGACGCGCCGGATGTCGCGCAAGCGCGCGCGCATGTCCGGCGGATCGAACACCGAGGCGGTGGCCATCCGCCAGTCCTCGAAGCGGAGCCAGTTCAGGTCCGCCGGCGAGGTCGTCGTCTGCTCCCCCACACGCCGGACGAGATCGAGGTCGGCGGGGCGATCGAAGTGCACGGAGTCGACGATGATGCGGTCCGCCGGGTCGAGGAGCTGCTCCACGTACGGCTCGTTCTCGTTCGGCAGGTCGCCGATCCACCACATCGCCACCGGCATGTCCGGGATGAGCAGGGCGTGCACGAGCGGCGGCACGCGGCCGACGTGCTCGCCGCCGGCCACGATGTTGATCTCCTCCGAGCAGACCTGCTTCTTGCCGCCCGCGAGATGGCAGTTCGCGCTGATCCACGAGGCGAGGTCCGGCTCCGCGTCCGGGTCGGCGCGCACGACGATCGTCCGCTGCGGCACCGAGGCGCTGGCCTGGGAGAGGGTCTGCGTCGCCTGGGCGTGATGCTCGGCCGTGCACGAATGCGCCACCACGTTCCAGAGCGCGGCGCGGGTGACCGCTCCGTCCGGATCCGTGCTCTCCGCGCGCCACAGCTCGGCCAGACTCTTCTCGATGGCGCCGGAGTCGACGGGCATGTCGCGGGAGAGGTCGCTCATGATCGATTCCGCTTCATGGTCTGCGCCACTTCCGCCCGTCGCGCTCGATGAGCAGGTCGGCCGACGGCGGCCCCCACGTGCCGGCCGGATAGAGCTCCGGGCCGCGCGCATCGCCGGACCAGGCGGCGAGCAGCGGATCGAGCCAGGCCCAGGCCGTCTCCACCTCGTCGCGGCGGGCGAAGAGCGTCGAGTCGCCGAGCATCGTCTCCAGCAGCAGCCGTTCGTAAGCCTCGGGCGGCTCCGCGCCGAACGAAGTCGCGTAGCGGAACTCCATCGTCACCGGCGCCGTGCGCACCGTCGGGCCGGGGATCTTCGAGTCGAACTTCAGCGAGATCCCCTCGTCCGGCTGGATGCGGATGGCCAGCACGTTCGACTGCATCTTCACGTTCGACATCTTGTTGAAGAGCGGATAGGGCGCGGGCCGGAAATGGATGGAGATGTCCGTCACCCGCTTCGGCAGCCGCTTGCCGGCCCGGACGTAGAACGGCACGTCCGCCCAGCGCCAGTTGTCGATGAAGAGCTTCAGCGCCGCGTACGTCTCGACATTCGAGCCCGGATCGACGTTCTCCTCCTTGCGATAGGCCGGCGCCGGCTCGCCGAGGACCGAGCCTTCCGTGTACTGACCGCGGACGGCCAGCTCTTCTTCGCGGCCGGCCGGGAAGTCGCGCAACGCGCGCAGCACCTTCACCTTCTCGTCGCGCACCGCGTCCGCCTCGAACGCCACCGGCGGCTCCATGGCCACCAGCGACACGAGCTGGAGCATGTGGTTCTGGATGATGTCCCGGGTGATGCCCGCCGTCTCGAAGTACTTGCCGCGCTTCTCCACGCCGATCGACTCGGCGACCGTGAACTGCACGTGGTCGATGTACTGCCGGTTCCAGAACGGCTCGAAGATGCCGTTGGCGAAGCGGAGCACGAGGAGGTTCTGCACCGTCTCCTTGCCCAGGTAGTGATCGATGCGGAACACCTGGCGCTCGCGAAACGTCGTCACCGCGACGCGGTTCAGCTCGCGGGCAGACTGCAGGTCATGCCCGAACGGCTTCTCGATGATGGCCCGCGTGTAGGGGCCGCCTTTCTCCGGGTCGGTGACCATCGCCTCCTTCCCCAGGAGCTGGCAGATCAAGGGGAAGAAGTCGGGCGGGACGGCGAGGTAATAGATGCGCCGGCCGCCGCTGCCGCGCGTCTTGTCCATCTCCGCCAGCCGCTCCTTGAGGCGGAGGTAGGCCTCGTGCTCGTCGAAGTTGCCGCGGACGTAGAAGAGACGCTTGGCGAAGTTCTCCCAGATCGCGTCGTCGACCGGACGCGTCCGCGCGTGTTTATCGCAGGCGTCGCGCATGAGGGCCCGGAAGGCGTCGTCGGTGTAGTCGGGGCGGGAGAAGCCGATGATGGTCTGGCCGGCGGGGAGCAGGCCGTCGTGCGCGAGCGAGTAAAGGCCGGGGATCAGCTTGCGCTGGGTCAGGTCGCCCGACGCGCCGAAGATGACCAGGCAGGATGCGTCCGGCACCCGCTCCTGTTCGAGCCCTTCGCGCAGCGGATTGGTCTCGACCTCGGGAGCAGCGGCGACGGTCATGCGCCGGATGATATCGCGTGAGAACCCTCGCCCCGCTTGCGGGGAGAGGGTGGGGCGAAGCCCCGGGTGAGGGGGCCCCTCATCCGCCCTTCGGGCACCTTCTCCCCGGCGCGCGGGGAGAAGGCTCTTATGGGAGGGTTCTGATAGCATCGACCGATGTGGCAATACACGCCCCGCGTCGCGGTCATCCAGGGCATCCGCACCCCTTTCGCCAAGTCCGGCACCCACTACGCGCACCTCTCCGCGCTGGACCTCGGCAAGCTCGTCGTCGCGGAGCTGATCGAGCGCTCCGGACTCGATCCGAATGAAGTGCAGGACGTCGTCTTCGGCAACGTCATCCCCAGCGTCAAGGCGCCGAACATCGGACGGGAGATCGTCCTCGGCACCGGCCTGCCGAAGAAGATCCCCGGCTTCACCGTCGGCGAGGCCTGCGCCTCGGCCAACCAGGCCATGACCTCCGCCGCGGACATGATCTTCCGCGGCTACGCCGACACGGTGATCGCCGGCGGCGCGGAGTCGCTCTCCGACGTCCCCATCCTCTTCTCCAAGAACTTCTCCGAGGCGCTGGTGGCATCGAGCAAGGGAAAGAGCGTAGGGGCCAAGCTCGGCGCGTTCAAGGGCATCAAGCTCAAGGACCTCGCCCCCGACACGCCGGCCATCGCCGAGTCGACCACCGGCCTCACGATGGGCGAGTCGGCGGAGAAGATGGCCAAGGAGAACGGCATCAGCCGCGAGGCCCAGGACCGCTTCGCCCTGCAGAGCCACCAGCGCGCCGCCGCCGCGTGGGCCAGCGGCCGCTTCAAGGAAGAGGTGATGACCGTCGTCGTCCCGCCGAAGTTCGACAACGTGGTGGAGACCGACAACACCATCCGCGCCGACTCGACGCTGGAGCAGATGGCCAAGCTCCGGCCGGTCTTCGACCGCAAGTACGGCACCCTCACCGCCGGCAACTCCTCGCCCCTCACCGACGGCGCGGCGGCGGTGATGCTGATGTCCGAGGACAAGGCCAAGGCTCTAGGCATCAAGCCGATCGGCTTCATCAAGAGCTACGCGTACGCCGCCACCGATCCATTCGACCAGCTCCTGCAAGGCCCGGTGTTCGCCTTGCCGACCGCGCTGGAGCGGGCCAAAGTGAAGCTGGAGGAGATCGGCGTCATCGAGATGCACGAGGCGTTCGCCGCGCAGGTCCTGTCGAACATCCAGTGGATCGGCTCGAAGAAGATCGCCCAGGAGAAGCTCGGCCGCGCCGAGCCGCTGGGCGACATCGACCCGGAAAAGATCAACCGCACCGGCGGCTCCATCGCCCTCGGCCACCCCTTCGGCGCCACCGGCGCCCGCATCGTGACCACGGTCTGCAACGAGCTCCAGCACACCGGCCAGCAGTACGGCCTGGTGACGGTGTGCGCCGCGGGGGGGATCGGGGTGGCGATGGTGCTGGAAAGGGAGTGAGCGTCACGGTGCCGGCTGCACCGACAGGAAAAAGACGCATGCGTGCTTCACGCGCGTCTTGACCATTTGCGCGGTCGAGCGGGTGGCGAAGTAGACGAGCATCGAGAGGTTGAAGTCGTCGATCGGAATCTGCCGCTCGGCGGCCTGCGTCCGCACTTCCTGGTCGTAGAACTGGAAGAGCGTGTCGTCGAAATCGTCCAACCCTTGCTCCGTCACCTCCAGCTTGTCCGGATGTGCGGCGCGGAAGGCGGCAATGATGACGTTGCGCTGGTAATGCATCTCTCTCCCCTCATCGGACGAAACGCAGCCCCACGCCGTACTCGGTGTAGTCCCTCTGGTTGCGGAACTGCCCGTGCGGGTTGACGCCGCGGTAGTAGCGGAGGAACGGCGAGACGCGGCCGAGTGCCGTCCCCGCCCCGGTCTTCTTGATGCCCGTCACGACGTTCACCGATATCCGGCGGTCCTCCGAGGCATCGGCACGCGGCTTGTGGTAGTCGTACACGGTCCGCCAACGCGCCTCCGTCGAGAGGTAGACGTCCCATCCGACGCCGCCTCCGAACACCGACTCCCATTGCATTTCCAGGCCGATGTAAGGGTCGCACCAGTTCTTTGACCGCGTCACCGGCCCAAGCGCGGAAATCGTCACGGCGTCTGCGTCCGTTCCGTAGTAGCTGCCGCGGAAAGGGAGGACGGATGCGGTCACTCCGCCGCGCACGGAGCGGAATGCGCCGGCGCGGCTCTCGTACATCCCCCCGAGGTCGAGGTACTGCCAACTGACGTTGATGCGCTCGAACGACTGCGGAAATCGGCGTTGGCCGCGGATCGAGTACTCATCCCCCAGGTGCGTGCTCTCGTGGCCTAGGAAGGCGCGTCCGGCCAGCCAGCTCGTCGTCGACAGGCCGTGGCGGATCTTGAACATGAGTCCGTATCGATAGTCGGTGTTCACAATCGGCGCGGACTTGTCGTTGAGATCCTGAATCGTGTGAAAGTCGATCGGGATCCAGAAACCGAAGCCGGTCGCGCCCGGCTTGAGCAGATCACCCGCTTCGGGCGACGACTCGCGACCGAACAACGGGAGCTCCACACCGAGATCGACGTCGCCGATCACCCGAGGATCCTTGTGCGAAAGCGCGAACTGCGTGCGCGTGGACGAGGCCAGCAGCGCGGCCACCTGCGCCTCGCGCACACCGGCAACGAGCGGGTCGTAGTAACTCCGATGCTCGAAGGTCCACCACTGCGCCTGCGCCTCGGCGCGCCCCGCGCTCCAGACGGCGCAAATCGCAACCATGAAGACTGTGAGGAATCGGTTCATGCGCAGCCCTTCTCAATGATAGAGCGACGCATCGGCGATTTTCCCCAAGCGGGTGGCGATCAAGACGCTGCGCTAGAATCGCCGATCATGCCCGAAGTCGTCCGCGCCGTCTGCCCACACGACTGTCCCGACACCTGCTCGATGCTGGTGACGGTGGAGGACGGCCGCGCGACGCGCATCGCGGGCGACCCCGACCACCCATTTACGCAGGGCTTCCTCTGCACGAAGGTCGCAAAGTACCTGGAGCGCACCTATCACGAAGGCCGCCTGCTCTACCCGCAGATCCGGGTCGGCGCGAAAGGCGAGGGCCGCTTCCGCCGCGCATCGTGGGACGAGGCATTGAAGCTGATCGCCGACCGTCTGCGCGCCATCATCGACTCGCCCGACGGCCCGCAGGCCATCCTCCCCTACTCCTACGGCGGCACGCTCGGGCTCATCCAGTCGGAGGGGATGGCTTCCCGCTTCTTCAAGCGCATCGGCGCCTCGAACCTCGACCGCACGATCTGCGCCTCGGCCGGCATGGAGGCGTGGACCTACACCTACGGCCTGCGCATGGGCACCGACCCCGAAGCGGTCCCCGAGGCGAAACTGATCATTCTGTGGGGAACCAACACCCTGACGTCGAATCCGCACCTCTGGCCCTTCATCCGGAAGGCGAAGGCGCGCGGCGCGCGGACGATCTGCATCGACCCGCTCCGGACGCGCACCGCGGACGCGTGCGACGAGCACGTGGCCATCCGCCCCGGCACCGACGCCGCGCTGGCCCTCGGCATGATGCACGTCATCTTCCGCGACGGGCTCGAAGACCGCGGCTATCTCGAGGCGATGACCGTCGGCTGGGAGAAGTTGCGCGAGCGCGTGCTGGCCGAGTACTCGCCGTCGCGCGTGGCGTCGATCTGCCGGCTGCCGGTGGAGACCGTGGAGCATCTCGGCCGCCAGTACGGCACCACGCGCCCCTCGTTCATCCGCGCCAACTACGGCCTGCAGCGCCACGGCGGCGGCGGCTCGGCCATGCGCGCCATCATCCTGCTGCCGGCCGTCACCGGCACCTGGGACGACGCGGGCGGCGGCGCGCAGATGTCGACCTCCGGCACGTTCATGCTCAACACGGCGCGCCTGGAGCGGAAGGACCTGCAGCAGCCCGGCACGCGCACCATCAACATGTCGCGCCTCGGCGAGGCGCTGACGGAGACCACCGACCCGCCGGTGAAGGCCATCATCGTCTACAACTCCAACCCGGCGTCCGTCGCCCCGGAGCGCGAGCGCGTGCTGCGCGGCTTCCGCCGCGACGACCTCTTCACCGTCGTCCTGGAGCACTTCCAGACCGACACCGCCGACTACGCGGACGTGCTCCTCCCCGCCACGACGCAGCTCGAGCACGAGGACCTGCACAAGGCCTACGGCCACCTCTACCTGATGTACAACCGCCCGTCGATTGCCCCGCTCGGCGAGTGCGCCTCGAACACGGAGATCTTCCGCCGCATCGCCGCCGCGATGTCGCTCGACTTCCCCGAGCTGCGCGCCACGGACGACGAGCTGATGCGCGACCTCCTCCAGGGCGCCGGCCCCACGACACCGCGCATCACCCTCGACTCGCTGCGCGAGCTCGGCTCCGTCCGTCTCGATGTCCCCTCCCCCCACCTCCCCTACCGCCGCGGCGAGCGGTTGATGACGCCCAGCGGCCGCATCGAGATCGAGTGCCCCCGCCTCTCCGCCCTCGGCGTCGACCCTCTCCCGCTGTACATCGCCCCGCACGAGTCGGAGGAGCGCAGTCCCGAGCTCGCCCGCCGCTACCCGCTGGCCCTCCTCTCCCCACCCGCCCACAGCTTCCTCAACTCGACATTCGTGAACGTGGCCTCCCTCCGCCGCGCCGCAGGCAAACCGACGCTGGAGATCCACGCCGACGACGCCCTCCCCCGCGGCCTGGCCACCGGCCGGCAGGCGGCCATCTACAACGACCGCGGCACGTTCACGGCGGAGGTCGTGATCACGGACAAGGTGCGGCCGGGCGTCGTCTTCGCGCCATCCATCTGGTGGGGCAAGCTGACGGGCGACAACACGAACGCGAATCAGACCACCTCGCAGGCGGTCACGGACCTGGGCGGCGGGGCGACGTTCTTCGACAACCGGGTGGAGGTGCGGGGGGTGTAGGCTTCATTCTCGTCGATGCGCTCCTGCCACGCCATCGAATCCCACGCCAGAGTCAGGCGCCAGAAAGCCATCTCCGCCAATGCCCCGAAGCCGTCCAATTGGGGCACCATCAGGTCCAAGCCCCTCGGCTTTCCCTGAGATCGTCGTAACTTGGCCGTTACCCACTCCCCACCTGAAGTTGTGCGACACTCCATGCATGCGACGCTTGAGCGCCATAGTTCTCTTCGCGTTCGTTGCTCACGCGGCCGAACCACCATATGTTGCGAAAAAGCCGCTTACGGTGCCTACCGTTTTTGCGCCGGGCTCGATTTCTACCGGCGATTTCGAGTCTCACCCCGCTTTCACTCCCGACGGCAACACGCTCTATTACCTGAAGGATGCACCGAACTTTTCCTTCTGGACGATGGTGGTCTCGAACTTTCGTGGCGGCAGTTGGCAGCCTCCCGAGGTCGTGCCTTGGTCTGGTCAATACCGCGACGCGGATCCTTTCATTACCGCTGACGGCAAGCGTCTCTATTTCATTTCCGATCGCCCCGTCGACGGCAAAGCGAAAGAGGATTTGGACATCTGGTGGGTCGAAAAGCAGGACATGGGCTGGAGCACACCAAGACATCTTGACGCGCCGGTGAACGGCCCAGGCAACGAGTGGTTCCCGACTGTGGCGGAGGACGGCACGATCTATTTCGGCTCGGATCGTGAGGGTGGATTGGGCCGCACAGACTTGTACCGCTGTCCGCGCGTCGGCGACTCATACGGGTCGGCCGAGAACCTGGGCCCGAACGTGAATTCGAAGTTCGATGAGTTCGAGCCGTTGATCAATGCCGATCAAACGATGCTGATCTTCATGGCGAGCGGCCGACCCGAGGGCAAGGGTAGTGGCGACTTGTATGTCAGCATGTATGCCGATGGGAAATGGCAGCCCGCCAGGAACCTCGGAGAACCGATAAACTCACGAGCTCTCGAGATCTCTCCCAAGGTGTCCCCGGACGGCCGGTGGTTCTTCTTCACCAGCTCGCGCGGTGTTTTTACCGGCAAGCCGTTCGATGCGCGCAAGAACACGGAACAATACATTTCCCTCTTGCGCGGACCGGGCAATGGCCTCGGTGACATCTATCAGATTGATATGGACATCGTCCGCAAGGCCGCCGCGACTCCCTGAATTGCTGAACGATGGCAGCTCGGCTGCCGGGCCAGTGCCGGGCCGCGACAGCTTCACACCGAAGTTGGACGCTACGGCGCGCTGCCGAGATCGCCTTCGATCTCATCCAAGAGAGCCGTGACCTCAGGCCGACGTGGATACTCTCTGGCCGTCAGAAGATGGATCTTCGCGCGATCTCGGTCGCCCAGAGCCAGTGCTGCCGCGGCACGAAGTGCTGTGGCCATGCTGCGGTCGTTATCCGTTCGCAGGTCGCCGACCGGCGCATGTTCGAGCAAGGCATCGGCGGCGGCATACTCGGCTGCCTCGATCGTATGAATCCCACGGAGGAAGTAGTAATAGGCCCGGTTCTGACGTGAGAGTCGATCCGGGTTAGCAATCTGCTCGAGCAGCTTCTTCGATCGCGAGGTGCGTCCTTGTCGCTGTGCTCGAAAGGCGAGCCAGACTGTACCTTGACGAAGATACCCGACTATGAGTAGGACTGCGCCGCCGATAAAGAGGCCTGCTCGCGTCGGGCTCGTGCTATATGTGGCAAGACCGCCGATGATGGCCGCGCCGACAAGCGCGAGCCGGATCGTATTCGTAAAACACTGGAGCCGATTTTCAACGCCATGACGGCCGGATTGCAACCGCGAAAACGGGTGCTCGCGAAGAGCCAAGGCTTTGCGACAGCATTCATGAGGCGATCTAGTAAACGGTGGTTCGCATCATTGCGATGTCGGCTCGGACGCTGTCGCTCTCGTCGCGTCTCGAGATAGACGCACGCTTTCATGCCTGCCGCGTATCTCGTCAGCCTTGCGCGTCTAACCGACGAGCAAGCCCTGTTTGCGCCCGGCGTCTTTACGACCTCAAGTTTGCGTGCGCCTGATCAAGTGCGTTGACAGCGCTCCAATCACCTCGATAAACGAGGCCTGTAAAGGTAGGACGTAACGATCCCCGCAACAAGAAACTTGATCAATGAGCCGACGGCGTGAACGCCCAGCGCCGCCGTCGACATCTTACCGAACGAGAAACCGATCACGTAGCCCGACAGGACAAACGCCCCTACCGTGATTCCAAAGCGCGCGCCCAATGCTATCGGATTCTCTGCTGGCGGCAAGCTCGTTGCGTAGATGAGCACAAAGAAGAATGCCAATGCCACGAAGCCGGTAACACGAATTGCCCACGCCGTGGTGGTGAAACCCGCATCGACTCGCCGGAACACCTCGATGAAGGGTAGATAGAACGCTGCGCATGCTGCCAGCTCGATGACGACTATCACGGCCCACGCGCGGACAAGACGGCCCCAATCGATCACTCTTTGCATTTTGAACCTCCATTCAGATGTCATCCCGGTACGCGGCAATCACCTCTCATTAGGAGTGTGCGGGGTTAAGGATTTACCTACCCGAGCTGCACGCGATCAGACATTTTTCATGCATTCGGGCGACAAAATACGCGGGTGACCATCTGTAATTGGTAGATTGCGTCTCATCTCCGCGCAAACCATGGCGGCGGACAGAAGAGCGACACGGCGTTTGCAGGTGCGCCCGCCCTCTCACACCCTCCGCAGCCGCACCGCGAACGGATACAGGTGCCGCAGCCCCTCCGGCGAGGCATACGCGATCATCGTTCCGGTGAGCTCGTCGGCGTGGCGGAGGCGGAGGAGGACATAGCCGCCCGGCTTTTGGGCGACGTCGGCGGCGGGGAGGGTGGCGGCGAAGGTGCCGAGGAGGAGGTCGCCGTTCGTCAGGGCGCTGAACGTCGACTGGGGGTGGGCGGCGGCGCGACGTTCTTCGACAACCGGGTGGAGGTGCGGGGCCTGTAGGAGTTCAGACGACGGCCATGATGATGATGCCCATGCCTCGGCCGCGGCGCCTCGCCGCTCGTACAGAGGAAGAGACGCTGGGCTTACCCGCCCCGGCTCGAAGTGCATCAGCAGGAAGGGTCGCCCAGGTAGCCGACCTGCACCCATCCACCGCTGCACTTGTGCCAGTACTCGTCGTAGTCGTCCCACGGAAAGGAGCATTTCGTTCCGCTCACTTCCTTCCACTCGCCGTCCAGCGTGCCGGAGCTGGTGAGTGAGCCGCTGCAGGCGTGGTACTTCCAGCCGACGGCATTCAGCCCCGAGTCGTAGTAATCGGTCAGGACGGAGTACGTGCCCACCGCCTGCACGGGCGGCGAGTAGACGGTGGAACAGAACACGACGACGGCCAACGCGACGGTGTAGCGAAGCAGCTTTTTCATACAACCTCCTTTATGGATTTAATGTAGGTCGCTTCAGCTCCGGCGTCCGCCTGCCGCAAGGAATGACACTAAAGCGGTTTCGCGCCGCCCCCCCTGCCC
>DATEOX010000437.1:0-10723 GCA_035273585.1 Thermoanaerobaculia bacterium | reverse complement strand
ATCCGGCGTTCGTGGCCGGAGAGGGTGAGGGCGGTGACCGCTGCGTCGGCGACGTCGCGCGCGTCGATGCGGTGAATGCCGAGGCGGCCGATCGGCTGAGGATAGGTGCCGCCCACGATGAATTCGTCGACGCAGCGGTCGTTCTGGAAGAGATTCGACGCGCGCAGAATCGTGTATTCGATGCGCGATGTGATCAAGGTGTGCTCGATCGGCGCCTTGCTCGCCACGTGCGGGATGCGCATCGTCCCCGGCGCCACGGCCTTGGACAGATAGACGATGCGCCGCACGCCGGCGTCCAGCGCGGCGTGCACGGCGGTCAGCCCCTGCCCCGTCTCCGTGATGCTGTGCGCGGTGACGAGGAAGAGGGCCTCCACGCCGCGGAACGCATCGCGCAGGCTGTCGGCGTCGTTGAGGTCGCCGAGGACGGCCTCCAGCGGCTTCTGCACTGCTGCCGCCGTCGCGCGGGAGCGCGTCAGGAATCGGACCGGCACGCCGTGCGTCGCGAGCGCGGATGCGACGTGGCTGCCGACCATTCCGGTACCGCCGATGAGCAGGATCTTCATGTGAGCTCCCCGGTCAAGACTTCTTCTCGTTGGCTTTGGCTGGCGCGGGCGCCGGCGGAGGCTCGTAGTCCGGCACCTGGTTCTGGATCGGCTTGATGGTGCGCAGGTAGGCGTAGATCGACTTGAGGTCTTCGTCCGAGGCCTGGCTGAAGAAGCGCCACGGCATTGGCGGCATGATCGGACGCGAGGTGCCCCAATGCTTGCCGGTGCGGATGGCCTTGATGAAGAGCGCCTCGTCCCAGATGCCGATGCCGGTGTTGCGGTCCGGCGTGATGTTCGCGGTGTACGAGGTGCCCCACGGACCGTGGAAGACGGTGTTCGTCGGGCCGCCGGCCCAGACCCACGAGCCGTCGGTGAACTTCGGCGGCGGCACTTTGCCGACGGACTGCGGATGGCCGGAAAGCATGCGCGTCATGTCCGGCTCCGGTCCCGCCGGGCCCATCTTGAAGGGCGTGTGGCAGTCGTTGCAGACCATGATGGTGACGAGGTACTTGCCCCGCTCGACGCGCGTCTTCCGGAGCTGGTCGGTAGCCTCCGGGAGCTGGGGGCGGATGGTGTTGGCGTTGGCCGTGCGGTCGTCGCAGCCGCTGACCAGGACGATCAGTAGGAAGGCGACGGCCGCGGAAATGAAACCGGTTTCAATTTTGCGTGCGTTCATGGTTCCTTCCGAGTTCGACGCGCACACAATCGGTCTTTTCTGCCGTCCGCAAATCACTCCGAAGAGCCATTTTCATGGTCCGCTGTCACGGACCGCAAATGGCTCTTTGGAGCCATGAGGCCGACCGCCCGGTCGGTTTATGAAGTAATTAGGAATGAGGAGGTTGAGGGGAGGCGGTAGGATCTCAGGGCCCTCGCGGCGCGGACAGTGGTATCGACAACAAGCCCTCCTCCGCCTCGAGCACCTTCTCCCCGTTGAGCACGAGGAGAAGGTGTGCTCTCAAAGCTACTTTGGTAGCTCGGGTAGCTTGTAGCTCAGGCCGAAGTGCACGCCCAGCTTGTGAGCAGTGTCGGGCAGGTAGGTCCCATGATTGGCGTAAATGAGAGATAGAGGGACGGTCAATGTGTCGGTCAGCTTCTGGACGTAGGTGATCGAGCCGATGAAGCGGTCGTTACGCTGCGCGTCGTCGGAGACGTTGTCGTAGTCCACCGCAAACTCAAAGCGCCCTTCGCGATCGGGCATTGCCGTTGGCATCGGCATGCCGTACTTGAGGGAGTAGACGACGCTGTGCGCGTGCGGAGTGTTGACGGTCACGACCGCCGGATCGCTGAGTTCGAAGCGATTAGCCTGCGTCTGTTTGTACTCGATGGACAGCGCGAGTCGGCTCGACGCGCCGGCCTTCGCATCGCGCTCTGCGTTCCTGGCAAATGCCGCGAATGCTGACACACAGCTCGTGCTGTCGGTCAGCCCGTTATTCTGCCTTTTGATGTCAGCCACTCCGCAGCGGCTGTTCTGCTTGAGAAAACGATTAAGACTGTTCGTCGAAACTTCGTAAGTCAGCTTGCCCGACGTCTCATTCGCGCCCACGAACCGGTTCTGCCTGTGATGGATGACCGAACCATAGAGCTGGGGCTGATTGTTGAGCAGCGTGGCAAATGCAGCGACAACGCTGCGCTCTTGAGCCGCTATCTCTTTTTCGGCACGCGCCGAGGCTACAATCTGATCAGCGGCTGCTTGCGGAAGGTCCTGCCAGAGGGTCTGCCTGGTGAATGGTGGATCCGGGTGGGCCTTTAGCGTCTCGGCGATGACCGCCAGCAACCTCAGCTGTCGCGTGTCGGCCTCGCCGGTCGCGGAGTCGAGGAGCGCGGAGAGTAGTTCGTCATGGGGCCGGATGGACCGGCCCAGTACGGCGTTCTGTGGTGCATAGGTAGCCGAGGCCTCGACGTCATCGGTTTCGCTGAGTGAGTCGGTGAGCCTCGTGATCGCAGTGGGCTGGTTGCCGACTGCATCGGTGAGCTGCTTCGACAGCGTGGGCCGATTGAAGATCGCTTGGAACTTGACCTTTCCATCGCCGACAACGTTGAACGGTAGATTGCTGTCGAGAGTGACGGCGTTCTCCGACTCCTTCACCGTCGCAGTTTGAAATGCGGCACTGAAGAGGCTCAGAAAGTCTCGGAGCGATGACCCGTTCGGCAGCGTCAGACCGGGAACACCCGTATTGGCGGTTGCCACTTTCGCCGCAACGGTGGCAATTGCAGGATTGAAGCGCTGCCAACACTTCTCGACCGTGTCGGTGGCCTCGCACTTCTGACCGAAGGCCGCGCTGGCGAAGAGAACAGACGCGAGAGCGCAGAGGATGACGAATTGTTTTCTCATCGCACGCTCCTCACGCCGGGATCATAACAATGGTGATGCGCTGCTCCTTGAAGGCCCCGGTTGCTGTCCACTCGCACGCGAAGGGACGCGCACCGCCGTCGGTCTCGATCCACGCCTTCAGCGTCACCGTGGGCGACGTCCCTCCCGGCGTCAGGGTCAGGCGGGCGGCGTAACCCTGATTCGAGAGACTTCGGTGAGCGGGCCCGGGGACGAGATCGGCGGTGAAAAACTGCGTTTGCGAACCATCGGCTCCGACAAGCCGGATGCCGACCAAGAAATCGTCGTCGGTACCCTCGGCGGACGCACAGAAGCGGGAATTCGCTTGGATGGGATCCCAGATCTCGAAGTTGCTACAGGCCATATCTCTTACTCCTTTCGGAGAAGAGGGACGGACAAACAATCTGCTTTCACATGATCCGATAATAGGCGCCGCCTCATCGCGGCAGGCACACCACGAACGTCGCCCCCTTCCCCTCCCCCTCGCTCTCCGCGCACACGGTGCCGCCGTGCATCTCGACGAGGTGGCGCACGATGGTCAGGCCGAGGCCGAGGCCGCCCAGCTCGGCGCTGTTGGCCTGGCGGCCGCGGTCGAAGATGTAGGGCAGCAGGTCGGGGGACATGCCGCGGCCGGTGTCGCGCACCGAAATGCACGCGCGGTCGCCGCTCGCTTCCAGCATCACCTCGACCAGGCCGCCCGCCGGCGTGAACTTCACCGCGTTCGAGAGCGGGTTGTTGATGATCTGCCGCAGACGCGCGCGGTCGGCGGTCACCGGGTCGACGTCGGCCAGCGTTGCGCGCAGGCGGATGCCCTTGCTCGCGGCGACCGGCTGCGCGTCGCGCACCGCCTTGTCGATGACGTCCCGCAGGTCGAGCGGCTCGGTGGTCAGCTCGATCTTCCCCTGCGAGATGCGCGAGAAATCGAGCAGGTCGTCGACGAGCTGCGCCTGCAGCGCGGCGCTGCTCTCGATCGCCTCCGCGGCCTCGATGGCCGTCGGGTTATCGAGCTGCTCGGTGCGCAGGATGCGCGCCCACCCCATCACCGACGTCATCGGCGTGCGGAGCTCGTGCGAGACGGCGGCGAAGAAGTCGTCCTTGGCCCGGTTCGCCTGCTGCGCCTCCTCGTAGAGGCGGACGTTCTCCATCAGCAGCGTGCGGAGCCGGCTGCGCTCCTCGCCTAGCGCGGCCAAGAGGCGGTCGCGCTCCGTCACGTCGTGGATCGTCAGCGCGGCGGCGAACATCTTCCCGTCGCCGTCGTGGATCGGCGTGGAGCTGACGGAGATCACGCGGCGCGTGCCGTCCGGGCGGATGTAGGTGAGCTCCTCGTCGGCTACGACCTCGCCATGGACGATCGAGCGCGACAGCGGCGACTCGGCGGGCGTGTAGCGCCGGCCGTCCGGATGAAAGGCGCGGACCTCGCGCGTCGCATCGAGGACGTTTGCCGGGATGCCGCCCAGGATCTCCGCCGCCTGCGCGTTGGAGAGCGTGACGTTGCCGTCGGTGTCGGCCACGAGCAGGCCGGCCGGCATCTGGCGGATGGTGGCGTCGAGGAAACGGCGCTCGGAGGCGAGGTTTCGTTGGGCGTCGGCGGCCGCGGCGAGCGCGCCGCGCAGCTCGAACTCTCGCAGCGTGGAGGCGGCCAGCTCCTGCATCACCTCGACGTCCAGCGGCGTCCAGCGGCGTGGCTCGAAATCGATCGCGCAGAACGAGCCGATGGCCGCCCCGCTGGCCAGCACGAGCGGCACGCCGAGGTAGGCGCGCACGCCGAGAGAGCGGACGGTGGGCACTTCGCGATAGCGGGCATCGGCGAGCGTGTCGTCGATGACCAGCGGGCCTTCGGAGGCGATCGCGTAATGGCAGAACGTCGTGCCGCTGATCTGCCGCTCCGATGCGAGCGGCTCGGGGAAGCCGAAGCAGGCCTTGTAGAAGTCGCGGTCGCGGTCGACGAGCGAGATGAAGGTGACCGGCGCGCCGGTGAGCTTCGCGGCCAGCCGCGTGAGGCGGTCGAACTCCGCTTCCGGATCGGTATCGAGCAGGCCGGTGCCGCGGACGGCGGCGAGGCGATCGGGATCCGTGACCTTGTCGTTGACGGGCTTGGCCGACATGGATGCAGGTACCGATCAAGAGGGATGCCACCGCTCAGGCGCTCGCCGTGGCCGCTGGCGCGGGCAGCTCCCGCGGCGCCTCCGGGCCGCTGCGGATCACGGCGAAGCGCGTCTTCAGCCGCAGGAACCACGCCTCGTATCCGTAATACACGACCGACGCGGCGGCGATCGTCGCCGCGGCGCTCGCGGCGTACAGGATGATGTTCGAGCGCGTCGGCAGCGTGCGCAGAACGGCCACGATGGCGATCTCGTGCAGCATGTACATCCCGTACGAGATGTTGCCCAGGAACGTCAGCCAGCGGCTCTCCATCTTCACCAGCGAGCGCGGGTTCACCGCGATGTTCATGATGAGGATGCAAAAGATGACCGAGTGCAGCGCGTAGTGCAGCAGCGGCTTGCCGCGGCTGGTGAGCACGAGGTACGCGGCGAGCGCGTACGCCGCGAGCTGCACGTCGCGGCGGAAGAGCAGGCGCAGCGCGGCCTCTTTCTTCTCCATGACCAGCCAGGCGCCGATCGCGCCGATGGCCATGCACTCCAGGCGCGTGAAGTAGAAGTAGTCGATGAGGTGGTTCCAGAACGGCAGTTGCGCCTCATCGCGCACGGTCGATGCGTACGCGAGCAAGGCCGTCTTGGCCAGGATGAAGCTGACGGCGATGAACAGCGCGAGCGGCAGGAAGCGCCGCACGCGCCCGACGAGCAGCGGCCAGAGAAGATAGAACTGCTCCTCCACGCCGATCGACCAGAGCGGCTCGGCGAACGGCACGGGCGGATGGAGGCTGAGCGCGATCTGCGGCAGCAGAAGCAGGAACAGCGGCAGCGCGGAGGTCGTCACCGCGCCGATGCGGAACGCCGCGATGCGCGGCAGCACGGCGAAGGCGAGGAAGACGACGAGGTAGTAGAGCGGCCAGATGCGCAGGATGCGCCGCACGTAGAACTTGCCGACCGCCACCCGGCCGGTGCGCTCCTTCTCCGCCAGCAGCAGGTAGGTGATGAGGAAGCCGCTGAGGACGAAGAAAAACGTCACGGCGATGCGCCCGAGCTCATACAGGACCGGCTGATCGGCGTCGTTCTCATAGCCGCAATACTTCTTGAGCAGCTCGACGTGGCCGATGACCACGGCCAGGGCGGCGAAGAAGCGCAGGCCGTCCAGGCCGCGGAAATGGACGCGCTCCTCGGGCCGCCTCCTCACCGGTGCAGTGTACCCTTGCGCCCGATGCGAGCCGTCCGGATCGTCGCCCCGAGCCAGCCGCTGGCCATGGTCGAGCTGCCCGACCTCCCGCCCGCCCCGGGCGAGGTCACGATCGAGGTCCGGGCGTGCGGCATCTGCCACAGCGACGCGCATTATCGCGGCGGCTTCGGCAACATCGCCTTGCCGCGCACGCCAGGTCACGAGATCGCCGGGATCGTGCGCGAGGTCGGCGACGGCGTGACGCGCATTGCGGTCGGCGACTGCGTGGCGGTGCACTACCTGCGCAGTTGCGGCGCGTGCCGGGCCTGCCGCGAGTCGGGCGAGCAGTTCTGCCAGCGCGGGGAGATGATCGGCAAGCAGTGCGACGGCGGGTACGCCGACTTTGTGACCGTCCCCGAGACGAATGCCATCGCCGTCCCGCCGTCGGTGCCGCTGGAGCTGGCGGCGGTGATGATGTGCTCCACGGCGACGGCCTATCACGCGCTGCACGTCGGCCGGCTGCGCGAGGGCGAGCGCGTGGCCATCCTCGGCTTCGGCGGCCTCGGCGTCTCCGCGCTGGAGCTGGCCCGCGCCCTCGGCGCACGAAGCGTCGCGGTGGTCGACGTCGTCCCGGAGAAGCTCGCGCTCGCCGAGGCGCGCGGCGCTACCACCGAGGTCGAAAACATCGACCTCGCCATCGACTTCACCGGCCGGCCCGATGTGATGACCGCCGCGTTGCGCGCGCTCGCGCCGGGCGGACGTCTGGTCGTCGTCGCACTGTCCGAGGCGCCGCTGACCGTGAATCCGTACCGCGACCTGCTGGCGAAGGAGCGGAGCATCATCGGCTGCTCCGATCACACGCGCGGCGAGCTCGTGGAACTGCTCGATCTCGCCGCGACGGGACGGCTCGAACTGCGCCACGTCATCTCCGCGCGCGTGCCGTTCGACGCCGCGGCCATCAACGCGGTGCTCGATGGCCTGGAGCAAGGCACGGGCGCGCTGCGCAGCGTCATCGTGCGGTGAGCCGCAGCGCCACGACGAACAGCGCCGCGAACAGCAGGTCGATCAGGCCCGCGGCGAGCATGGTCACCGCCAGCCGTCCCTGCGCGTAAAGGACGACCGCCGCGACGCCGAACCCCAGCTTCTCCAGGATGGCCGGCCACATCGCGGGCCGGAAACGGACCGGATCGCGGGCCATGATCATGAAGAGCACCTGCCAGGCGACGGCAACGCCGGTGAAACCGTAGAAGAACTCCGGATGTTCAGCCGGCGGCCGGATGAAGTACTGCGGCAGGAGGACGACGAGCCCGTAGACCGCGGCGATGCCGAAGACGACCTTGGCGAATTTCATCGGGTCACTCGATCCGCAGCCGCCGCGCCACCGCCCCTGCCTCGGCGCGGGACGAGGCGCCGAGCTTCTGGAGCAGGTTGGCCACGTGCCGCTTGACGGTATGCACGCTGATGACGAGCTTCTCGGCGATGGCCGCGTTGCTCGCGCCGTGGGAGATGAGGCGGAGCACCTCGATCTCGCGCGCCGTGAGCGGCTCACCGCTCGGCGTGACCACCGCCTCCGGCTCCGCGGCCACCGGCGCGCCGAAGAGGCCGAGGACCTGCGCGGCAAAGTCGGCGCGGACGCCGCGCTCGCGGGCAAGATTCAGGAGCGGCACGACGGCCGGCCCTTCGAAGAGCAGGGCGCCGGGAGTGCCGTCCGCCTCGTGCTCCTCCAGCAGCGGCGCGAACACCTCCAGCGCCTCCGCCGCCCGCCCCTTGCGCGCCAGCAGCGCCCCGAGGGCCACGCGTGGGCTGCCGGCGAAGTAGTCGATGCGCACCGGCGCCGCGACCGCCGCGCGCAACGCTTCCTCGGCGTCCGCGTCGTGGCCATCGATGGCCAGCATAAGCCCGCGGAAGAGCGACCGCGCGACCGGCGCGATGGGCCACTCGCGCACATGCTCCACCACACGGATGCGCTGCTCGACCGTGCGCGCCTCGTCGATGCGGCCCTGCATCAGGCGGATGCGTCCCAGCGCGGCGAGGTAGCCGGCGAGCCAGGCATCGGCGAACGGCATCGCGCGCGGCTGGCGCAGCTCCTCGAAGAGCAGCTCCAGCGCGGCGTCGGCGGCGCGATGGTCGCCGCGCAGCGCGGAGAGCTCGGCCAGCAGCAGGCCGGCCTCGGTGCGCACGGACATCACGCCCCCCAGCTTCTCGGCGATGCTCATCGCCTCGGTGGCGGTCACCGCCGCCTGCTCGGGACGGCCGCGCCACTGCTGAGCCCAGGCGAGCACCGTCAGCGTCGCGGCCTTCAGTGGGCTCACCGCGTTGCGCATGTGCGGCGCGGCGAGACGGGCGAAGCGCTCGATGCGCGCCGTCGCGCCGGGGAGGCCGAAGAGCTGGCAGTGGATGCCGTGCGCCAGCGTGTGCAAGAGCTCCTCGTCATCCACCGCCTCGAGCATGTCCAGCGCGGCGTCGAAGGCCTGCAGCGCGCGGTCGCTCTCCCCCGCCGCCATGTCGAACCAGGTCTCCTGGACGAGCAGGGCCAGGCGGCTGCCCATCGGCAGGTCGATGCGCGAGGCCTCTTCGGTCAGCTCCGTCGCCTTCTCGAAGTCACCCACTGATGCATGTGCACTGGAGAGGACGACGAGCGCCGGCCCGAGGTTGCCCTCGTCGGCGCGCGAGCGGAAGCCGTCGACGGCGACGCGGAGGTGCTCCAGCGTCCCGCCGAGGTCGAAGCGCGTCCAGGCGGCGAGGCCGAGAAGGTAGTGGAGGCGCGGGTGCTGCTCGACGATTTCCGCCGGCAGGGCATCGATCCAGCTCGTGAGCGAGGCGAGGGCGCCCTCGCGCAGGGTGGCCTCGCCTCGCTCCTCGATCAGACGCGCCGTCTCGTCCCACGACTCCGCCGCGATGAAGTGCGTCACGGCGCGGCAGAAGACCCGCTCCCCCTCCCCCGCCTTCCGGTGCAGCTCGCGCAGCCGCTCCGGCTGTTCGCGGGCCAGCTTGCGGCGGAGGAAGTCGCGGAAGAGCTCGTGGAAGCGGAAGACGCTCGGCGGCTGGTCGAGCGCGACGACGAACAGGTTGCGCGTGTAGAGCGCGTCCAGCGCCGTGCCGGCATCCGCGCGGCCGGTGACCGCCGCGCAGAGGTCGGGCGTCAGCTCCTCCAGGATGGAGATGTCGAGCAGGAACTGCCGCCCCTCGATGCTCACCGTCTCGAACACCTCGCCCACGATGTAGTCGAAGACGTAGCCGTCGAGATGGGCGAGGTGCCCGAGGAACTGCTCGCGGTCGACCGCGGCGGGCAATCGCGTGAGCGCGCCGACGAGGAGGCTCAGGCCGGCCGGCCACCCCTCGGTGCGGTTGTGCAGGATGGAGATCTGCTCGCGGCTGAGGTTCAGGCGCAGGACGTCGTTGAGGAGTTGCGCCGACTCGAGCTCGCTGAAGCGGAGATCCTCCAGGCGGATCTCCGCCACCTGCCGCCGCACGCGCAGGCGCGGCAGCGGAAGCAGCGGATCGTGACGCGCGGCGATGGCCAGGTGCATCTGGGACGGCATCCGCTCGATGAGGTACTCGATCGAGCGCGGGATGCTCGCCTCGGTCACGCGGTGGAAGTCATCCAGCACGAGAACGAGCTTCCCCGGATGATGCTCGATCACGTCGTTCATCAGCAGGTCGAGCACGGCCCGGCTGATGCCCGGCACGCTGGGCAACAGCTCCTGCGCATCCTGCCCCAGGACGGGATCGACGCGGCGCAGCGCGGAGAGGAGCGCGGCGGCGAAGAGGTTCGGATCGTTGTCGTCCTCGTCGAGGGAGATCCAGGCCACGTCGAGGTCGGGGCTGTTGCGGCGGAGGGAGGCGAGGAGGGTGGTCTTACCGTAGCCGGCCGGGGCGGAGAGGAGGGTCAGCGGATAGCGGGTGGCGGCGAAGTGGACCAGGTCGAGCAGCCGGCCGCGGTGGATGACGTCGTCGCGCACCTGCGGCGGCCGCAGCTTCGTCTCGACGAAGCGGACGCCCCGCGCATCCGGCGGTTTCGCGCGGCGAGGGGCGGACTCGGGATACAGGGACATGTGAGGCGACGATTATACGGGCCGGCACGGCCGGCGGCGCTGGCTGGCCGAGCCTCGGCCAGCCATGGCGCCTGAATGCCTTCTTTAGGGCTGCGGTTGGTTGTAGATGTCGGGATCGACGCGATGCTGGATGTTGTTCGGATCGACGACGAACATGCTGTAGTTGAACGGCGTGGCGGTGGTCGCCGGCCCCGGACCCGCCGCCGCATACAGCCGGCGGTCAGGACCGCTCGACGGCGCCGTTCCCTGCGGCGTGGGCTCCGTGCCGCCGCCGTTGAACCAGTTCACGTCGCTGAACAGGACGGCGTGGCCCGAGCCGCCCGGACCGCCGTTGTCCCAGCCCCAGCCGTCGGGGAGGAGCAGCTTCCATTCGACGTTCTGGTCGTCCGTCCAGATGCTGCAATCCTGGGGGCTTGCCGTGGGGACCTGGTTGAGGGGATCGAGGATGACGAATACATGCTGAACCATCGTTCTCTCCTTCTGCCGCTCTGCATGCGGCGTTCATTGCCGAAGTGATGCGA
>DATEOX010000436.1:0-16409 GCA_035273585.1 Thermoanaerobaculia bacterium | reverse complement strand
GGTGGTACGCGAACCGAGGCAGGGAGGAAGCGGGCGACGTCGCCTTCAACCGGCTGACGTTCCGCCGCGGGACGCTGCGCGGCGCGCGCTTCGCGCCGGACGGCGACACGATCGTCTACAGCGCGGCGTGGGATGGGCAGCCGCCGGAGGTCTTCGTCGGCAACCGCAACTCGCCGGAGGCGCGGACGCTGGGCATCGTGGACGCCGAGGTGCTGGCGGTGTCGAAGTCGACGGAGCTGGCCGTGCTCCTCCACCGCGACCGCTTCAGCAACCTCGGCACGCTGGCCCGCGTCCCGCTGGCGGGCGGCACGCCGCGCGAGGTGGCGAACGGCGTGCTGCAGGCGGACTGGGCGCCGGACGGCGCGCTGGCCATCATCCGCCAGAGCCAGGGGAAGAGCCGGATCGAGTACCCGATCGGGCGCGTGCTGTACGAGACTCCGCATTACATCAACGACCTGCGCCTCTCGCCGGACGGCAAGCGCATCGCGTTCATCGAGCAGCTCCGCGGGCAGTTCGTGGTCGGGACGATGGAGATCGGCCGCCAGCCGGCGACGATCGGCAGCGGCTGGAGCCGCGGCGCGAGCGGCCTGGCCTGGTCGCCGGACGGCAGCGAGGTGTGGGTCACGGGGACGGACAGCGGCGGCCCGCCAGCCCTCTACGCGGTGAGCCTGGAGGGCGACACGCGCCTGGTGAACCGCCTCACCGGGGCGATGAAGCTGTACGACGTCTCGCCGGCAGGCCGGGCACTGCTCTCGAACGGCATGCCCCGCGCGGCGCTCCTTTATCAGCCGCCGGGCGAGCCGGCCGAGCGCGACGTCTCCTGGCTCGACTGGTCGATCCTGACCGACATCGCGCCCGACGGCCGGTCCATCCTCTTCAACGAGACGCGAGAGGGGGGCGGCGCGCGCAACGCGGTGTTCCTCCGCCGCGCCGGCGAGGCGACGCCCATCCGCCTCGGCGACGGCTTCGGCGATGCGCTCTCGCCGGACGGCCGCTGGGTCCTCTCCCACGCGGGCGCGAAGCTCATGCTCCTCCCCACCGGCCCGGGCGAGGCGCGCGAGCTGAAGGTGACGGGCACCTTCGACAACGGAGCCGCCTGGCTCCCCGACTCGCGCCGCGCCGTGATCGCCGGCGCGCTGCCGAACGCCGGCTACCAACTGCTGCTCATCGACACCCTCGACGAGACGGTCAAGCCGCTGACACCGGAGGGGATCTGGGGCGGCACGATGCGCCCGTTCGCCGTGTCGCCCGATGGGCGGTCGGTGGCGGGCATGACCGCGCAGGAGACGATCGCCCTCTACGCGGTGGACGGCAGCATGCCCCCGCTCCCCATCCACGGCAGCGAGCCGGGCGAGGTCCCGATCGCCTGGTCGCCCGACGCCCAGTCGCTCTACGTCTACCGCCCCACCGCCCTCCCCGCCCAGGTGTTCCGCATCACTCCCGCCACCGCCGCCCGCGAGCCCTGGAAGCAGTTCACGCCCCCGGATCCGGCCGGCGTGTACAAGATCGCGCCGGTGCTGATCACGCCCGACGCGAGCGCATACGCGTACAACGCGCTGCGGGTTTTGAACGACTTGTACGTGGCGGAGGGGCTGCGGTAGCTAACCGCCGCCCCCGCCCTCCGTCCAACGGACATGCGCAAGCTCCTGCTCATCCTCCTCATCGCTCTTCCCCTCACCGCGAAGGTCAAGCACAAGGAAAAGCGTTTCGAGCCGGCGCCGGTGGCGAACGCGGCCGCGGCGGCCGGACGCTACCTTGGGCCGGACGAGAACCATGTCATCGAGCTGATGGCGGACGGCACCGGCTCGATGAACGGCGCGGCGCTCTCGAACATCGTCATCGACCGCACCCGGTTCGAGGCCACGGCGCACGACGGTAACCGGGTGCGGGGGACGTTCATGCGGCGCATCCTGAACGGGAATGCGGCGTTCGGGCTGCTCATGGACGAGCCGCCGTTCGACATGGGGGACGGCGCCGTGACGGCAGCCTTCTACCGCAGACGCTAAGATGCGCGGCGCGTGCCGCGCGACATCGCCATCATCTCCCTCGCCACCCTCGTGGCGGGGGTGATCAACTCCATCGCCGGCGGCGGGACGCTGCTCTCGTTCCCGGCGCTGCTCTGGATCGGGCGCAACGCCATCGCGGCGAACGCCACGAACAGCGTCGCGCTCTGGCCCGGATCGCTGGCCGGCGCGGTCGGCTTCCGGCGCGAGCTCGGCGGGCTGCCTCGCTGGCTCCTGCTGCTGACCATCCCGGCCGTCGTCGGCGGCGTGATCGGCGCGCTGCTGCTCCTGCATACGCCGGAGAAGCTCTTCACGCGCATCGTCCCCTGGCTGATCCTCGGCGCGACGCTGCTCCTCGCCGCGCAGGAGCTGATCTCCCGCTGGCTGCGCTCCTTCGCCTCCTCGCACGAGCGGCCGGCGCGCGGCTGGGTGGTCTTCGCCTTCACCTTCCAACTGCTCGTGGCGATCTACGGCGGCTACTTCGGCGCTGGCCAGGGCATCCTGATGCTCGCCGCGCTGGGCCTCATCGGCCTCTCCGACCTGCACCAGATGAACGGCCTGAAGAACGTCCTGGCGATGTGCACCAACGGCGTGGCCGCGATCTGCTTCGCCATCTCCGGTGCGGTGCTCTGGCGCGACGCCGCGATCATGGCCGTCGCCGCGGTCCTGGGCGGCTACCTCGGCGCGCGCCTGGCCCGGCGGCTGGGCCGCAGGTTCGTGCGCATCGCGGTGGTGACGATCGGCCTGGTGATGACCGTCGCGCTCTTCGTCAAGCGGTGAAACCTGCGTGCGGGCGCCGCGTACCCGGAGCATGCCAAAACGCCGCGTCCTCCTGTGGGCCATCGGCCTGCTCATCGCCACCGCGCTCTCCATCTTCCTGATCGACAGGCCGCTGGCCGCCGCGGTCGCGCACCTGTCGCCGTCCCTCGAGAGCATCGCAAGCGGCTTCGTCACCGGCCTCGAGTACCTCTTCCTGTTCAACCTCTCGAAGTTCGCCAGCGGCGCGCTCGTGGCGCTCATCGGCCTCGCGCTGATGTTCAAACGGCGGCAGCTCGGTCAGGCGCTGCTCTTCATCGGCGTCGCGCAGCTCACGACGCGGCTCATCACCGGCGTGCTGAAGAACGTCTTCGCCCGGCCGCGACCGTTCGAAGGGCCAGGTGCTTTCTTCACCGGCGGCAGCTCGTTCCCGTCCGGACATGCCGCGCACTTCTGGGGCTTCTACTTCGCCGTAGCGCTGGTCGCGCCGCCGCGCTACCGCTGGCCGCTGCTCGCCATCGCCATCCTTGGGTCGACGGCGCGCGTCATGGCCAACGATCACTACCTGAGCGACGTCCTCGCATCGGCGGCCATCGCCGCGGTCGTGGCGCTCGCCTGGTCAGCCGCGTACCGCGGACGTCGCGAGCCAGATGGCCAGCGCGATGGCGGCCAGGGCGAAGATCCACGGCAATAGCCAGCGTCCGATGCGCGGCCGCGGGCGGGGGGGCGGAGGGGCGGGGATGATCTTGCGCGTATGCGACGGCTCGCCTTTGCCCGGATCGACGACCGCCGCGGCCCGGTCGCGGCACTCGAAGCACTCGTCGAGGTGCTGGGCGATGGCCAGCAGCTCATCGACCGACGCGTGGCGCGAGACGTACAGCTCGATCTCTTCCTGGGTGAGATGCATCTACACGACCTGAGGGCCAGCGTCCGCGCTGTGCTCGCTTCAGAGTCGTGACGGCTGTCACATTTGCGATTTATTCACGAAGGAGGACACGGCTGAAGAATGCGACGTTGCGGCGCGCCACGTCCAGCCGCAGGCGCGGCTCGCGCGGCACGTGCGGCGTGCGCGGATACGTCACCAGCGTCACGTCCACGCCGAGCTCCTGCAGGCGGCGGTAGAGCATCACGCCCTGCGAGGTCGGCACGCGCTCGTCCGCCTCGCCGTGCTGGATGAGCACCGGCGCCTGGATCTTGCGCAGGTGCCAGAGCGGGCTGCGCTCGCGCAGCAGGTCGGGCGGGAGGCCGCGGAAGTAGCTGGGGATGAAGTCGCGGATGTCGGTCGTGCCGTGGAACGACATCAGGTCGACCACCGGCGCGCCGATGCTGATGGCCTCGAAGCGCTCCGTCTTGCCGATGGACGACGAGGCGATGAAGCCGCCGTAGCTCCAGCCCATGAGGCCGAGGCGGTCGGGATCAGCGACGCCGAGGCGGATGACCTCGTCGATGCCGGCATTGATGTCCAGCCAGTCCATGCCGCCCCAGTCGTTGCGATTCGCCGCGCGGAAGGCGGGGCCGTAGCCGCCCGTGCCGCGCGGGTTGGGGCGGAGGATGGCGAAGCCGCGTGCGGCCAGGACCTGCGGCGCGTAGACGTGCCCGAGGTAACCGAGGAAGCCCTGGTCGAAGCGGGAGGCGGGGCCGCCATGCACGAAGGTGAGCAGCGGCACCTTCGTCCCTTCCTTGTAGCCGACGGGGAGCGTCAGGAGGCCCTCGATCTCCAGGCCGTCCTTCGGGTTCTTCCATTTGATGAGGCGCGTCGCGCCGAGGGTGCGGGTGCGGAGCTCGTCGTTGTGATGGGTCAGCCGCCGCATGGCGAAGCGGTCGACATCCGCGATGAACACCTCGGGTGGCGCGTCGACGGTCTGATAGACAAACGCGGCGCGGTTGCCGCGCACGTCGGCGTCGGTGAGGATGCCGGTGTCATCCTGAGGCGCGAAGCCGCCGAAGGATCCGTACCGATCTCGCCCGGCGCCTGAAGGGGCGGATCCTTCGCCCTCTGCGGGGCTCAGGATGACACGCGTGGTCGTCTTCCAGGGGCCGTTGATCCAGAGCCGGCCGCCCATCCAGCCGTAGTCGTCCGGCGTGCGGTCGTAGTCGATCGGCGCGACGCGCGGCTCGCCGCCCGCGGCAGGGACGACGTACAGCCGCTGCTCGACGAGCCAGTCGGAGACGCCGCCCTGGCTGACGAATGCGATCGACCTGCCGTCCGGCGACCAGCGCGGCGTGGCATCGAGGCCGGGGCGCGTGACGAGCGGCGTCATGGCGCCATCCGCGACGTTCACGACGGCCAGGTCGGCGCGGTAATAGTCGTCGAGGCCGAAGCCCGGCAGCTTGTCGATGGCGATGCGCGCGCCGTCCGGCGACCAGGAGAGATGGGCCACGGTGAATGGGCCGTTCGTCAGCCGTCGCACGGCGCGCGTGGCCACGTCCGCCACGTACAGGTGCGACTGGCGCGTCCCCTCCCCCGCCACATGCGGCGCATCGCGATCCTCGGGCGGCGCGGGATCGGGCATGACGAACGCGATGCGCTTTCCATCAGGCGACCACTCGAAGTCGCGCACGCCGGTGGAGTCGGCGTTGAGCCTGCGCGGCTCGCCGCCGCCGAGGTCGAGCGTCCAGACGGCGGCGCGTCCGTCGCGGTCGGACAGGAAAGCCAGCATGCGGCCATCCGGCGACCACTTCGGCATGTTGTCGCTACCCGGGCTGCGGGTGAGCTGCGTGTCGTGCGCGCCGTCTGCGTCGGCGAGCCAGACGTCGGAGTCGTACACGCCGCGCGTCATGTCCGCGCGGGTGAGGACGTACGCGACGCGCTTGCCGTCCGGCGCGAGGCGCGGCGTGGAAGGCGTGGGCATCGTGACGTAGTCGTCGACGGTGAGGGTGGCGGCGAGGAGGAGGGCGAGCATCGCCCGGAAGTGTAAGGGGGCCGGCCGCCGCATGGCAGCCGGTCCTGAGGGATTACGGGGTCACGCAATAGGAATAGGCGAGGAGGTTCGGGAGCGAAGAGGTCGACCAACGCGCCGTAGTTCGAGCCGACCGCTCCGGCCGTGGCGATCCACCGCTCGTCCGCGCGGGTGGTACCGCCGACGTTGATGACGCGCGGCACGCGCTGCGGGCTGTAGTTCATGGTCGGCGCGTCCTCGTTGCCGGCGCCGGCGACGACGATGATGCCGGCGTCGATGGCACCGTTCGGTTCCGCCGTGCCGCTTCACCAAGTCTTCGGCGCGGGCGAGCGAGCGCCGCCCGGCGAACGCAATTTCCATCCGCCGGTCAGGCCGTCTCGTGCTGGAGCAGCCGTCTCGTGGCAGGATGTTGCGGGCTCACCAGCACCTCGCCCGGCAGCCCCTCCTCCACCACCTCGCCGTCGGCGAGGATGATGACGCGGGTGGCGAAGTCGCGGGCAAAGTCGTCGTCGTGCGTGGTGACGATGAGCGTCCGGCCGCCGGACGTGAGCTGTTGCAGGGTGCGGCCGAGCTCTCCGCGGCGCGCGGGGTCGAGGGACGCGGTCGGCTCGTCCATCAGCAGCAGCGGCGGCTCCATGGCCATGGCCCGGGCGATGGCCACCCGCTGGGCCTCGCCCCCGGAGAGCTCGCGCGGGTAGGCATCACGGCGATGGGCGACGCCGAGCGACTGGAGGAGGGCCAGCGCGCGGCCGTCGGCGTCGGCGTGCGGCGTATGCGCAACGTGCAGCGGCGCGAGCATCACGTTCTGCAGCGCGGTGAGGTGCTCGAAGAGGTAATGAAGCTGGAAGACCATGCCCACGCGGCGGCGCAGCTCGCGCAGGACGGCGCGGGGCGGGAGGGGGCCGGGGCGCAGCGTGACGCCGTCGACGTCGATCGTGCCGGCGTCGAACGTCTCCAGCGCCGCAACGGTGCGCAGGATGGTCGTCTTCCCGCCGCCCGAGAGACCCATCAGCGCCACGAGCTCTCCCCGCTCGACGCTCAGATTGACGCCGCGCAGCACCTCGGTCGCGCCGCGGTTGAGGCGCAGGCCGGCGATGGACAGGACGCTCACCGCCACCGCTCCTCGAGCCGCCGCGCCACGCGCGAGAGCGGCAGCGACATCAATAGATACAGCGCCGCGCAGAGGATGCCGGGCACGACCCAGCTCCCGATGTTCGCGGCGAAGATCTGCGTCTGCTTGGTCAGCTCGACCACGGTGATGACGGAGACGAGCGAGGAGTCCTTGAGCAACGCCACGAAATCGTTCGTCATCGGCGCCAGGGCCAGGCGGAACGCCTGCGGCCCGCGCACGAGGCGGAAGACCTGCGCCTCCGTGAGGCCGAGCGTTCGCGCCGCCTCGAGCTGTCCGCGCGACACCGCCTCCAGAGCGCCGCGGTAGATCTCGCTCTCGTATGCGGCGTAGTTCAGGCCGAGGCCGAGGAGCGCGGCGATGAAGGCCGGGAGGCGGATGACCGCGGAGAGGCCGTAGTAGAGGACGAAGAGCTGGAGCAGCACCGGCGTGCCTCTCACCACTTCCACGTACGTCGCCAGCGCCCCGCGCAGGAGCGGGCCGCCGTACACGCGGCCGCTGGCGATGACCACGCCGACGAAGATGGCCAAGGCCATCGCGGCGCAGGAGAGGACGATGGTGATGAGGGAGGCGCGCAGGAGGGCGGGCAGGTAACGCAGGGTGACGTTCGCTTTATCTGGATGCGGTGGGACCGGCTGGAGAGCCGGCCCTACATTTCTTGGGCCGAGCACCGACTGGAAGAACGCCGGCTGGTAGTCATCCCAGATGTGCCACTTGCGGTAGATGCGCTCCAGCGTGCCGTCGCGCATCTTCTCCTTCAGGATGGCGTCGACCTGGTCCCGCAGGGCGGTGTTCTCCTTCGCCAGCACGGCGATGTAGTGGCCGGTCATCACCGGTTTCGGCTGCATGTACAGGCCGGGCACGCGGCGCATGGAGCGGGCGGCGATGATGTTGTCCAGCAGGACGGCGTCGAGGCGGCCCTGGGCCAGGTCCTCGTACGGGTGGACGTCGTCGTCGTACGAGACGAGGCCGATGCCGTCCTTCTGCGCCTCCAGCAGGCGGTCGTAGGCGATCGTGCCGCCGAGGGTGCCGACGCGGTGGCCGCGGAGGTCGTCGAGCGTGCGGTAGCGGTCGCGGTCGGCCTCGCGCACGGTGAGCACCTCGTGGAACTCGAAGTACGGAATGGTCGCCGCGGTGGCGGCGCGGCGGGGCGGGGTGTCCTCCACGCCGCTCATGCCGATGTCGAAGTCGCCGCGCTGCACGGACTGGTCGATGGCCGTGAAGGCGACCTGCACGAAGCGCGGCTTGCGCCCCAGGCCTTTGGCGATTTCCTCCGCCACCTCGACGTCGAAGCCGTGCAGGACGTCGGGATCGTTCGGGTCGGCCTCCACGAACGGCGCGCCGCCCTCCGCGTCGCCGCCCCAGCGGAGCTCGGGTGGCGGAGAGGTGGCGAACAAGGCGAGGAGCAGGCCAACGAGCACGGCCACCGATCATAGCCGCCCGCGGCCCGCTCCCGTGTCATCCTGAGCGAAGCGAAGGATCCGTACCGATCTCGCGCGGCCCCTGAAGGTACGGATCCTTCGCCGTCTTCGCGGCTCAGGATGACATCCGCGGCGTACGCCGAACACACGTGCTACGCTCCGCCCCCATGAAGCGTACCCTCGTGATTCTCGTCTTCCTCCTCGCCACGACCGCCAGCGCCGCGCCGCACGTCATCGATCAGAAGACCTTCGACAAGATCGCCGCCGAGTACTCCGGCGAGCGCGCCCAGGCGCAGCTCCGGCGCATCTCCGAGTTTCACCGCATCCAGGCCAGCCCGGACATGGTCGATGTCGCCCTGAAGGTCATCCTCGACGGCGTGCGCATCGTCGGCCTGCAGGGGGAGATGGAGTACTTCAACACCGACGGCCGCATCAAGTACCAGACCTGGGTCGGGCCGATGGGCTGGAACATCGAGTCGGGCGAGCTGTGGGTGGAGGGCGACCAGCCGGTGCAGCTCTGCAGATTCAGCGACCTGCCGATGTGCGTCTCGACCTACTCCAAGGGAGGCGAGTGGAGCGGCGAACTGGTGGATGTCGGCAAGGGGACGAGCGACGCCGACTACGCCGGCAAGGACCTCAAGGGCAAGGTCGTCCTCGCCTATGGCTACGCGCGCGACGTGGTGCGCCAGGGCGTGCAAAAGTTCGGCGCCGTCGGCGCGGTGATCTATCCGCCGCCCGGCGACCGCAACGAGCATCCGGACATGGTGCGCTACAACGGCCTCTGGACCCGCGTCGATGAGGTGCCGAAGACGAGCGGCTCGTTCCAGATCTCCGAGACGCAGTACGAGATGCTCAAGCTGCGCATGGCCAAGGGGCCGGTGCGCGTGCGGGGCAACATCAAGGCGGATCTCGGCAACGGCCGCCTGGTCGTGACGCACGGCTGGATCCGCGGCTCGGAGGGGCCGGACGAGGTGGTCGTGACGGCGCACCTCGACCATCCGCAATGGAGCGCGAACGACAACGCCAGCGGCTCGGCGGCGATGCTGGAGGTGATGCGCACCCTCACCGCGCTCATCAAGTCCGAACAGCTCCCCAACCCGCGGCGCACGATCCACTTCATGTGGGTGCCGGAGTACTTCGGCACGGTCGCCTATCTCACCCGCCACGCCGAGCAGCGCGCCTGCACGCCGTTCGACGACCCCCGCCCGACCCCTCCCGGCAGCGATCACTGCGTGGTGGCGAACATCAATCTGGACATGATCGGCGAGGACCTGCAGAAGACCGGCGGCCGCTTCTACATGACCCGCGCGCCGCTCTCCGTCCCCTCGTTCCTCGACGCGCTCCTTCCCGACGCGCTCGACCAGACGCGCGAGGCGAAGCTCTTCGCCCCCACCGGCACGCATCAGTACTGGCACTCCGCCGTCACCCCCTACGCCCAGGGCAGCGACCACGACATGTTCCTCGGCATCGGGGTGCCGTCGACGATGTTCGGCCACGATCCGGACTGGACGCATCACACGAGCGAGGACCGGCCGGACAAGACGGACGCGACGGAGCTCAAGCGGGTCGGCGTTCTGGCGGCGAACGTCATCTACTGGATCGCGAACGCGACGCCGGAGGAGTGGCAGCGCCTCGCGCCGCTCGTGGCCACGGAACGGCTGCGCGCAGACGGCGAGCTGCTCTCGCGCCTGCGCCTCGCCGGCAACACGCGCACCGCGGCCGACGTGCAGAAGCGCCTCGCCGCGAACGCCGCGGCGCTGCCGAATGCGACGCTCTCCAACCGCGGCGTCTTCTCCTGGTCCGGGAAGCCGGCCGCCGCGCCGGCCGCGGCCGCGGGCAAGGGCCCGCGCCGCCTGACGCTGCTGCCGATCTTCGATGAGCTGTTCGGCGAGCAGACCGGCGACGACCGCACCTGGATCGACGCGCAGAAGGAGAAGCTGAACGACTTCGATCTCGCGCTCTACGAGACGGTGAACTTCATGGACGGGCGCCGCACGCCGCGCGAGATCGCGGACCTGGTCTCGGCGGAGACCGGCGAGGCGGTCGACGAGGCGTGGGTGAACCGGGCCATCCAGCTCCTGGCGAACATGAAACTCGTCCAGCCGTGACGCCGGACCTGGAGCTCGCGCTCTCGCTCGCCGACGCCGCCGACGAGCTGACGCTGCGCCATTTCGGCTCCGCGTCGCTCGCCGTCCGGACGAAGGCCGACCGGACGCCGGTCTCCGAGGCCGACGAGGCGGTGGAGCGGCTGCTGCGCTCGCGCGTGCCTTCAGGCGACGCGGTTCTTGGAGAGGAGTTCGGAGGATCGACCCCTCATCCGCCCTTCGGGCACCTTCTCCCCGCCGGGCGGGGAGAAGGCTCTCGTGGCAAGAGTCCCTCGCCCCGCGCCAGCGGGGAGAGGGTGGCCGAAGGCCGGGTGAGGGGCGTCCGCACCTGGATCATCGACCCCATCGACGCCACGAAGAACTACATCCGAGGCATCCCCGTCTTCGCCACGCTCATCGCCCTCTCCGTCGATGACGTGCTGCAGGTCGGCGTCGTCTCCGCCCCCGCCCTCGCCCGCCGCTGGTTCGCCGCCCGCGGCCTCGGGGCGTTCTGCAACGGCACGCGTCTGCGCGTCTCCTCGGTCGCGTCGTTGTCCGATGCGCAGCTCGCCTACGACGGCATCGCCGATTTCGACAAGGCCGGCCTGTCCGACCGCTTCCTGACCCTGGCCCGCTCCTGCTACCGCACCCGCGGCTTCGGCGACTTCTGGGCCCACATGCTCGTCGCCGAAGGAGCGATGGACGTCGCCGTCGAGCCGGAAGTTGCCCCATGGGACGTCGCCGCCGTACAGCTCATCGTCGAGGAGGCGGGCGGGCGGTTCACCGACCTCGGCGGGAAGGCGCGCCATGATGGAGGGAGCGCGCTGTCGACGAATGGCATGTTGCATGATGCGGTTCGTGTCATCCTGAGCCGCGCAGACGGCGAAGGATCCGTACCGATCTCGAGCGGCGCCTGAAGGTGCGGATCCTTCGGCGTCTGCGCGCCTCAGGATGACACCCATGCGCGTCCCCATCCCCACCGTCCTCCTGCGCGGCCTGCGCCGGCGGTGCCCGCGGTGCGGGGAGGGGCCGCTCTTCCGCCGCTGGACGCACGCCTGGGACCGCTGCTCGGTCTGCAACCTCCAGTACCAGCGCAACTACGGCGACATCTGGATGTGGATCATCATCACCGACCGGCTGCCCATCGCGCTCGGCATCATCCTGCTCTACTTCGGCTTCCGCTCCACGAACTGGGGGCTGGGGGCGGGGTTCTTCCTCCTCCTCTTCGTCCCGCTCATCGCCACCATGCGCGAGCGGCAGGGGCTGGCCATCGCCCTCGACTACCTCTGGCGGATCTACATGCCCGACCCTTCCGACGAAATCCACCGCCAGCCATATGTAACGAAACGTAACGAGCCGTAGCCCCCTGCGCGGAGGTAAGATGCGCGGAACGCCAAAGTCGGGACCATTCCGGTCCCTGAGCCTCGCGGGCCGGCAGTCTACGGCCCGTGGAATTTCAACCGCCGACGCGCGCTGCCGCTCCGTGCTCCACACGGAATTGACTTCGTCGTCGGCTTCGACGCTGTAGAGTTTTTGACTGGCCATGAAAAAACGGTTGTTTCTGATGCTCGCCATCGTGCTTGTCCTCATCGCGGTCCTGGGCGGGTTCAAGTACTCGCAGATCAAGGCCGCGATGTCCCAGAGCTGGGAGCCGCCCCCGGAGGCGGTGACGACCGTCATCGCCAAGCAGGACACCTGGACCGGTGCCACGAACGCCATCGGCACGGTGGCCGCGGTCAACGGCGTGACGGTCAGCGCCGACCTGCCGGGCATCGTGGAGGCCATCAGCTTCGACTCCGGGCGCTCCGTCTCCAAGGGCGACGTCCTCGTCCGCCTGGATACGAAACAGGAGCGGGCCCAGCTCGCCGCGGCCGAGGCGCAGCGTGAGCTGGCGCGGCTGGCGCTGCAGCGGAACCAGGGGATGGCCCAGAGCGGCGTCGTGGCCCAGTCGTCGCTCGACCAGGCCAGCGCGGAGTTCAAGTCGGCCGACGCGCGGGTAGGCGAGATCCGCGCCCTGATCGAGCGGAAGACCATCCGCGCGCCATTCGCCGGCGTGCTCGGCATCCGGCAGGTGAACCTCGGGCAGTACGTGGCCGGCGGCGCTCCGATCGTCACCCTCCAGGCCATCCGTCCGGCGTACGTCAACTTCTCCGTCCCCCAGGCGCAGCTCGGGCGGCTCACCACCGGCTCGGCCATCGAGGTCGTCTCCGACGCCCTCGGCGCGCCGGAGAGCGGCCGCGTGCAGGCATTCGAGTCGGCCATCGACGAGGCTACGCGCAACGTCCGGGTGCAGGCCATCTTCGACAACCGCTCCGGCAAGCTGCGGCCCGGCATGTACGTCGAGGCCAAGCTCGCCAGCGGCGGCGCCTCGCAGGTCATCGTCGTCCCGGCCTCGGCCATCAGCTACGCGCCGTTCGGCGACTCCGTCTTCATCGTCGAGCAGATGAAGGACCCGAAGTCGGGCAAGAGCTACCGCGGGGTGCGGCAGCAGTTCGTGAAGCTCGGCGGCACGCGCGGCGACCAGGTGGCCGTCCTCACCGGCTTGAAGCCGGGCGAGGAGGTCGTCACCTCCGGCGCGTTCAAGCTCCGCCCCGGCGCGGCCGTCATCGTCAACAACAGCGTGCAGCCGTCGAACAGCGCTGCGCCGAAACCGGAAAACTCGTAAGAGAAACGATGAACGATGAACGATGAAGGATGAACGATGAACGATGAACGCGGGAGACGGTTCCTCGAGTTCATCGTTCATCACTCATCGTTCATCGTTCTGCCGCCCTGCCGGAGAAACTGATGCGATTTACTGACCTTTTCGTCCGCCGCCCCGTCCTGGCGATGGTGGTCAACCTGGTGATCCTCATCGCCGGGCTGCAGTCCATCCGCTCGCTCGTCGTCCGCCAGTTCCCGCGCAGCGACATGGCCAACGTGGTCGTCAGCACCGCCTACATCGGCGCGAACGCCAAACTCGTGCAGGGGTTCATCACCCAGCCGCTGGAGCGGGCCATCGCCGGCGCGGACGGCATCGACTTCCTCGAGTCGTCCAGCGGCCAGGGCGTGAGCACCATCACCGTCCACCTCAAGCTCAACTACGACACGAACGCGGCCCTGACGCAGATCCAGTCGAAGGTCGCGCAGGTGCGCAACCAGCTTCCGCCCGAGGCCGAGGCGCCGATCATCGATCTGCAGACGACGGACAGCCAGTTCGCAGCGGCGTACCTCGGGTTCGCATCGAAGGACCTCGATCAGAACCAGATCACCGACTACCTGACCCGAGTGGTGCAGCCGAAACTGAGCGCCATCGCCGGCGTGCAGCGGGCGGAGATCTTCGGCGACCGGACGTTCGCCATGCGCGTGTGGCTCGACCCGCAGCGGATGGCCGCCCGCCAGATCTCCCCCACCGACGTGCGCAACGCGCTCGCCGCGAACAACTACCTCTCCGCCCTCGGCCGGACGAAGGGCTCCATGACGTCCGTCAACCTCGTGGCCAACACGAACCTGCAGACCGTCGACGAGTTCAAGCAGCTCGTGGTCAAGGAGCAGGGGAACGACGTCGTCCGCCTGGGCGACATCTCGGACGTCGTCCTCGGCGCCGAGCAGTACGATCAGGAGGTCAGCTTCAACGGCCAGACCGCGGTCTTCATCGGCATCTTCACCCTCCCCACCGCCAACACGCTGGACGTGATGAAGCGCGTGCGGGAGGCGATGCCGGAGATCCAGGCCCAGCTCCCGGCGGGCATGACCACCGGCGTGCCGTACGACTCCTCGGCCTACATCCAGACGGCCATCGACGAGGTGCTCAAGACCCTGGGCGAGACGCTGCTCATCGTCATCCTGGTCATCTACCTCTTCCTCGGCTCGGTGCGGGGCGTGATCATCCCAGTCATCGCCATCCCCATCTCCCTGATCGGCGCCGTGGCGCTGATGCTCGTCTTCGGCTTCACCATCAACCTCCTGACCCTGCTGGCCATCGTCTTATCGGTCGGCCTGGTCGTCGACGACGCGATCGTCATGGTGGAGAACATCGAGCGGCACCTGCACATGGGGAAGACGCCGTTGCAGGCGGCCATGGATGCGGCGCGCGAGCTGGTGGCGCCGATCATCGCCATGACCATCACCCTCGCCTCGGTCTACACGCCGGTGGCGCTGCAGGGCGGCCTGACCGGCTCGCTCTTCCGCGAGTTCGCCTTCACCCTGGCCGGCGCGGTGTTCATCTCCGGCGTCGTGGCCCTGACGCTCTCGCCGATGATGGGCTCGAAGCTGCTGCGCGAAGGCGACACCGAGAAGGGCTTCGCCGGCATCGTCAACCGCCGCTTCGAGGACGTGCAGCGGGTCTACAGCCGGATGCTCGGCAACACGCTGAAGTACCGGCCGGTGGTGATCACGCTCTGGATCATCGTCCTGCTGCTCATCTTCCCCTTCTACATGTTCTCGCAGAAGGAGCTGGCGCCGGCCGAGGATCAGAACTTCGTGTTCGCCATCATCCAGGGGGCGGCGAACTCGACCATCGACCAGACGAAGCTCTTCGCCAAACAGGTCGACGCCATCTACCGCTCCATGCCCGAGCACCAGTCGTCGTTCCAGGTGATCTTCCCCGGCGGCGGCTTCGGGGGCATGGTCACGAAGCCGCACTCGGAGCGGAAGCGCGGCATCCAGGAGATCGTGCTCGACGTCTCGGCCAAGTCGGCGCAGATCCCGGGCATCCGCGTGATCCAGCTCGTGCCGCCGTCGCTCCCCGGCAGCCAGGGCTTCCCGGTCGACGTGGCCATCGTCTCGACGGCCGAGCCGGCGCAGCTCGCGGAGATCGCGAACAACCTCGTGCAGAAGGCGATGCAGAGCGGCAAGTTCATGTTCGCCGACACCGATCTGAAGTTCGACCAGCCGCAGGCGCGGGTGGTGTTCAACCGGGACAAGCTGCGCGCGCAGGGCGTCGACTTGGCCCAGGCCGGCCGCGACCTCTCCACGCTTCTCGGCGGCAACTACGTGAACCGTTTCAGCATCCAGGGGCGGAGCTACAAGGTCATCCCCCTCGTCCGCCGGGCCGACCGCCTGACGGCCGACCAGCTCTCCGAGATCTACATCACCGGCGGCGACGGCAAGCTCGTCCCGCTCTCGACGTTCGCCACGCTGGAGACGACCACCGAGCCGCGCGAGCTGAAGCGCTTCCAGCAGCTCAACGCGGTGCGCATCCAGGGGGCCATCCCCCCCGGCGTGTCGCTCGACTCGGCGCTGAAGTTCATCGAGGACGAGGCGGCGAAGCTCCCCCCCGGCTTCACCGTCGATTACGCCGGCGAGTCGCGCCAGCTCCGGACGGAGGGCGCCAAGTTCCTCGGCGTGTTCCTGCTCTCCGCGATCCTCATCTATCTCGTCCTCGCGGCGCAGTTCGAGAGCTTCCGCGATCCGTTCATCATCCTTGCCGGCTCGGTGCCGCTGGCCCTCGCCGGCTCGCTGCTCTTCTCGTTCCTCGGCCTGACGTCGATCAACATCTACAGCCAGGTCGGCCTGATCACCCTCGTCGGCCTCATCGCCCGCAACGGCATCCTCATCGTGCAGTTCGCCAATCACCTGCAGGAGGAAGGCCGCGACAAGCTGAATGCCGTGCTGGAGGCCGCCGGCACGCGGTTACGTCCGATCCTGATGACCACCGCCGCTACGGTGATGGGCCACCTGCCGCTGGTCTTCGCCCGCGGCCCCGGCGCCGGCGCGCGCAACAGCATCGGCATCATGCTCGTATCCGGGATGATCATCGGCACGGCGTTCACGCTGTTCGTCGTGCCGTCGATCTACGTGCTTGTGGCGAAGACGCACCGCCGCATCGCGGAGACGGCGCCGGCGGAGGACGACGTGACGGACATGGAGCCGGCACCCGGGTGAGCGGGTGTCCCGCCCGCCAGTGGCGGCACGTCTCGTGCCGCCACGCGTACCGCCGGGCGCCTCAGGCCACGAGCGTCTCGGCGCCGACATCCCCTGCCGGTCCTGCGCGATGGCCGTGCAGAGGTGCGCCGGGACGTCGTCCGGAATGGCAATGCGCTGGAAGGACACGAGCCCCACACGACTCGTGATGAGCGTCGCAAGGAGCAACGCGGACCAGCCCGGCATGCGAGGGATTATCGATGAAAGCGGCC
>DATEOX010000435.1:0-5451 GCA_035273585.1 Thermoanaerobaculia bacterium | reverse complement strand
CTCGATGCGGCGCTGCTCTGGCGCACGCCGACCGCCGCCGAGGCCGCCGCGCCGTCGCAGTTCAAGGGATTGACGCGCGTCTCGATCATCGACCACGAAGAGAGCGACCGGAAGTGGATCTACTTCATATCGCAGTTCTGGAACCGGCAGTTCATCAAGAGCCTGCTCTTCCGCATGCCGTGGGACGAGGCGAGCGAGTGGGGCATCACGGGCGAGCCGCAGATGCTCACGTCGCGCGGCTGGGAGGCGATCGAAGGCGGCCGGATCCCGGTGAGCATCGATGACAGCACCTCTCCCTTCTCGCTCTTCCTCAACTTCGGCAACATCGCCCGGCAGACGATGCTCCCCGGCGGCCGCTACATCGCGCTCGGCCCGACCAACTCGTACGAGGGCTACATCGTCCGGCCGCAGAGCGTGATCGCCTGGTCGCAGTCGACCGATCTCATCGCCTGGAAGTTCGGCGGCTTCGTGCGCAGCACGATCCCGTACGTCGCCGACGGCACCGGCTACAGCGTCTCGGTCATCGATCCGACGTACTACGAGGACGTCGGCGGCGCGCACCTGCTCGTGGCCAGCGCGGACGGCGACGAGGCGGCGGGCATCGCCCGGGACGGGAAACACGACTGCGCCACCGCCTTCGACGGCTCGATGCCCACCGCGCCGTACGTCGGCACCGGCGTCTACGACTACGAGCTCGGCCAGCGCGAGTTGATCCCGACCTCGACCACGCTCGAGGCGCCGCAGTCGGCCGCCGCGGGCGGCGCGCTGCGCGTCCGCGTCACGGTGCGCGCGGCGAACGGGGAGGTGCCGCACGGCGTGGTGACCGTGTACGGCGGCGGACAGATCACCGAGCTGCTGCTCGTCGACGGGCAGGCGGAGGCGGACGTCGTGATGCCGGGGCGGACGACGGAGGTCACGGCCGCTTTCCGGCCCACGGGACTGTACCTCTTCAGCTCCGCGCACCAGGTGGTGCAGGCCGTGCCGACGGCGCGCCGCCGCGCGGGCGGCCGATGAAGTGCGATAATTTCCGCGCTTCATGCCCTTTACCCGCCGCTACCTCTTCTGGCTGATCGCGCCGCCGGCGGCGATCACGATCCCTGTCGCCTTCCTCTTCCTCTCCCAGCTCGTGCAGCTCACCGCCGGCTCGGCGGCCATCGTCATCCTCCTGCTCCTCGCCCTCTATACCGGCATCGGCCTCGTGTACGCGCGGACGCTCACCGGCCCCCTCGACGACCTCGAGGCGGCGAAGGACGACCCGTCATCGGCGATGTCGCGCGTGCTGGAGCGGACCAAGTCCGTGACGATCATCGCCTGGCCGATTGGTGCCGCGCTCTTCGCCATCCTGGGCATGCTCCTCGTGATGCGCTCCGGGCTCGGCTTCGGCTACTTCGCCGTCGCGGCGATGATCGTCGGCTTCCCCTCCGTCGCCTGGGCCTACGCCGCCGGGAAGCACCGCCTCCTGGAGCGCGCGGATGGGACATCGGTGCGCTACAGCGGCCGGCAATTGCGGCTGGGGCGGAAGATCGCGGTCGTCTTCATCGGGAGCTTTCTCATCGTCGCCGTCGTCCTCGTGCAACTGATCTCCTCCAAGGTCTCGACCAGCCTCGAGCAGCTCGCCATCAACTCCGAGAACGAGCGCTTCCAGCGGCTCTACGACAGCGCGAACATCATGGCCAGGGTCGATGCGCGCGCGCTGGACGACCTGCGCGCTTACATCCCGAAGGAGTACGCCATCCACCTCATCCCGCGCGACGGGGCGCCGATCAGCACCCGCGACGCGCTGACGGCCGACGAAGTGGCGGCCATCCGCCGCATCCGCAACGGCGACAGCTCGGCCTTCATCTCGCCGCACGTCATCCGCTTCGGCCAGCTCAAGGACAGCTCGCTGCTGGCGCTCTCCATCCCCTGGGCTCCGTACCAGAACATCCCGCGGCAGATCACCTTCTACACGCTCGTCATCGCGCTCATCACCATGGCCGCGTTCGCGGCGGCGGCGTATTTCCTGGCCCGCGACGTGACCACGCCGGTGCGCGAGCTACGCGCGCTCGCCGCGGAGATGGCTCAGGGCCACTTCGACGTGCCGTCGCGCATCTTCTCCGATGATGAGGTGGGCCTGCTGGCCGACAGCTTCAACGAGACGCGGCAGAACCTGCGGCGCCTCCTGGGGCGCATCGGCGGCAGCGGCACGACGATCACCCAGGGCGTGCGCGTCATCACCGGCGGCACCGAGGGGCTGCTGTTGCGCGCCCGCGACCAGGCGGAGCTGACGGAGAGCTCGTCACTGGCGGTGGAGAACGTGCGGGGCGGCATCGGCACGGTATTGAGCGCCGCGGACACGGTCTCCGGCCTGACCCAGGACGCCTCCAGCCGCGCGCTGGAGCTGCAGGCCTCGGCCGAGGAAGTGGCGCGGAGCATGGACTACCTCTTCCAGTCGGTGGAGAAAACCTCCGCCTCGACCACGGAGATGAACGCCTCGATGCGCGAGATGTCGCAGGGCACCGACGTGCTGGCGGGCATCGGCGAGGAGGCGCTCTCCTTCGTCTCGGAGATGGACTCCACGATCGAGGAGCTGCGCCAGACCTCGCAGGCGACGGCGGAGATCTCGCGCCAGGTGCGCGAGGACGCTGAGGCGGGCGGGGCGGCGGTGGGGCGGACGGTGGAGGGCATCAACCTCTCAGAGGAGCTGACCAATCGGACGGCCACCGTGCTGGACGACCTTCAGAAGAGCGTCGGCCAGATCAGCGGCATCCTGAACGTGATCGAGGAGATCACGAACCGGACGAACCTCCTCGCCCTCAATGCGGCGATCATCGCCGCGCAAGCGGGCGAGCACGGCCTCGGCTTTACAGTGGTCGCTGATGAGATCCGCCAGCTCGCGGAGCGGACGCGCGGCTCGACGAAGGAGATCGGCACGATCATCAAGGCCGTGCAGACGAGCTCGAAGCAGGCCGTGTCGGCGATGAAGGAAGGGGTCGTCCGCGTGCGGGACAACGTTCGGCTGGCCGAGGATGCGGCAACCTCGCTGACCAAGATCGTGGGCAGCTCGGCGCGGTCGTACGAGATGGCCATCAAGATCTCCCGCGCGCTCGACGACCAGGCCAAGGCCAGCCGTCACCTGCACGAGGTGACGTCGCGGATGTCCGACCACATCGCGGAGATCAACCGGGCCACGCGCGAGCAGGCCCGCGGCACGCAGCTCCACGCGCAGGAGGCGGAGCGGGTGCGGGAGATCGCCGCGCAGGTGCGCAACGCGACGGACGAGCAGTCGCAGGCCGGCCGGGGCATCACCACCGCGCTGGAGAAGATCGCCGACGACGCGCGCGACATGCGCGACCTGCTGGAGCGTCAGCTCCGCGAGACGGACCGCATCGCCGACGCCTCGAAGACGATGCTCGACATCGCCCAGCAGAACGACGCCATCGCCCGCGAGTTCAACACCTCGGTGCAAAGCATCGTCCGCAGCGGCCAGGACTTCGAGGCCGAGGTGGCGCGCTTCCGGTTCACGGGTTAGCGCAAGTCCCCTCGCCCCGCGCCAGCGGGGAGAGGGTGGCGCGCAGCGCCGGGTGAGGGGCGCCCCTCATCCGCCTTCGGCACCTTCTCCCCGCCCGGCGGGGAGAAGGTTCTTCACGCGGAGACGCAGACCCACAGTCCATCCTCCCCGTCCGGCGCGAGCACGGGCGAGAAGCCGTCGTACTGCGCGCGGGGGATGCGCATGGCCCGGCGGTGCTCGTCGCGGGCGCGCGTGCCGCGGCCGAGGAGGCGGGCGGAGAGCATCTCCCCGGAGATGTCGCTGATGGAGAGCGCGTAGTCGGCGCCGGCGCGGTGGATGTTGTCCAGGTTGCGCGCGTGGTTGACCCGGGCGATGACCGGCACGTCGTCGGCCAGGTCGCGGACGATGACGGTGGCGAAGAGCGTGGAGTCGTCGCTGTCGAGGGCCAGGATGAGGGCGCGCGCGTCGCGCACGCCGGCCCGCTCCAGCACCGACGAGTCGAGCACGTCGCCGGCGACGTCGACGTTGTCCGCCAGCCGGCGCTCGATCACCCGCACCGACTCTCCGGCGTCGGTCAGCAGCTCGTGCACTTTGCGGCCGACCTCGCCGAAGCCGGCCACGATGAACGTCCCGCCCCGGCGCAACAGCGGCGCGCCGATCAGCTCCGCGCTCCTGGCCAGCGAGGCGGCATCGCCGACCAGCTCGAGCACCGCGCCGGCCTCGATGGCCGTCTCCGGCCGCAACTGCGCGTTGAGCCGGCTGCGCTGCCAGATGCCGATGACCGCCGCCGGCAGCTTCGCCTCGCGCAGCGGCTTGCCTGCCACCGGGCTGCCGGGCGGGATACGCACCTCCCGCCGCTCGACGCCCGCCACTTGGTCGAGGCCGGGCAGGCGGGGGCTGATCACTTCGCTGGCGTGCGCGGCGAGCGCCGCGGCCACGATGTGCCGCGGCGTGAAGGCCTTGGTCGCCCCGGCCAGCTCCATCGCCTTCCGGTGCGCCGGCTCTTCGACGAAGGCGAAGATCTCGCCACGGAAGCCCATCGCTCTCGCGCGCAGAGTGAGGGCCGCATTCTCCTGATCGCGGCCGTTGGCGACGATGGCCCGCGCGGCGTCGAGCCTGCAGGCATCGAGCACGTCCTCCTCGGCGCGGCTGAAGACGACCGCCTGCTGGTTTTCGACGACCACGCGCGCCTGGGTCTCGTCGGTCTCCACGACGACCGTCGGCACCCCGCCCGCCCGCAGCCGCTGGAGCAGCGTCTCGACCGCGGGCCCGAAGCGGAAGACGATCACGTGGCCGTGCAGCTTCGCATCCGCGCGCCGCGGCAGTTTTTCCTCGAATCGCTCTTCGAGGAACGGCACGAGGAAGATGGGGATGACGAGGAAGAAGAGGAAGACGCCGGCGAGCTGGATGATGACCACGAAGATGACCATCAGCGGATGCGACCACTTCGCGTCCGCGCCGTAGCCGGTCGTGCTCAGCGTCTCGGCGGCCCATTCGAGCCCGTCCCAGAATGTGCGGTGCTTCCCTTCCAGCCGGGCCATGCCGACCTGGTAAAGGATCGCCGCAACGATGAGGGTCACGACCAGGGCGGCGAAGAGCGCCAGAAGACGTGTGCGGGAGCGCATGCCGTGTTAGATGTTAGCGCCGCGAGGGTCACGCTGCTCTGTACGGTGCGTTCCTGCGGTTCCCCGCTCACCGCCGGCCGCTCCTGGGTCTGCCCCCGCGGCCACTCGTTCGATGTGGCCCGCAGCGGCTACCTGAACCTGCTCCAACCGCAGGACCGCCGCTCCGCCTACCCGGGCGATTCCGCCGCCGCGGTGGCCGCGCGCCGCCGCTTCCTCTCCCGTTTCGGCTCGCCCGTCGATCTCTCCCATTTCTTCGCCGATGCCGACACCCTGCTCGACGTCGGCTGCGGCGAGGGGCACCATCTCTCCACCCTCCCCCCCACCCTGGAGGCGCAC
>DATEOX010000434.1:0-6147 GCA_035273585.1 Thermoanaerobaculia bacterium | reverse complement strand
CGACGCGGAGATGGACGTTCGTGCTGAAGTCGCGCCGCTGCTTCTTCATGTAGGTGTCGTACGCCGAGGAGGCCTGCCCGTTCGGCGCTCCGCTCTTCGGCGCTCCCCCCTTCGCGATGGCTGCCTGCAGCAGGTCGGGGGCGAAGAAGACCGCCGACTCGAAGTCATCGTGCAACACGGTCAGCTTGTCGTCCCCGGACCAGATGGCGAGCTGCCGCTTCTCGTCGTCCAGGGCCGGCGTGAGGTCGTAGCTCCCCTGCCCGACGAAGACCGCGGCCTGGTCATGGCCATCCACCGGCGCGAGAAAGTGCAGCGCACCATCGAGCGTGAAATGGTAGACGTCGCGGTCGAAGGTGAAGCCCTGCAGCGCGACGGAGCGGCCGTCGAGCTTCGCCCCTCGCAACGCCTTGTAAGTGGCATCGTCGGCGGCAAAGAGAGGGAGGGCGAAGAGGAGGAAAACGAATGGAAGTCGCGTGCGAGACACGATAGGAGGCCTTTCGATTCGGAGTGACGGAAGAATAGCACGCGCGCTGGTGTCATCCTGAGCCGCGACGACGGCGAAGGATCCGTACCTTCAGGCGCGGCGCAAGATCGGTACGGATCCTTCGCCCTCTGCGGGGCTCAGGATGACAAGTGATCACGGCCTGCGCAGGCCGAGCGCCACCATCTTCTGGTGCAGGTACGTGCGCTGGACGTCGAGCAGCTCGGCGGCGCGGGTCACGTTCCAGTTCGTCTCCCGCAGGACGCGCTCGATGTACTCCTTCTCGCGCTGGGCCTTGAAGTCGCGCAGCGGGACGATCGCGTCCTCCTCCGCCGCCGGAGCGTAGGAGGCCCCCATCGGCAGTTGCTCGACGGTCACCGGATCGGAGCCGAGGACGGCGAGGCGCTCGGCGAGGTTGCGCAGCTCGCGGACGTTGCCCGGCCACTCGTACGCGCGCAACCGGGCGAAGACGTCGGCTGCAACGTGCAGCGGCGCGCGGCCGTTGATGCGGCAGAACTGCTCGAGAAACGAGGTGAAGAGCAGCGGTACGTCATCAGGCCGGCGTCGCAGCGGCGGGACGTCGATCGGCACGGTGGCCAGGCGGAAGAACAGGTCCTCGCGGAACGCGCCGCTCCTGACCAGCTCCTGAAGGTCGCGATGCGTGGCGGAGACGACGCGCACGTTCACGCCGCGGTCCGCCGTCTCGCCGAGGCGGCGCACGCGGCCGTCCTCGAGCACGCGCAGGAGGCGCGACTGGAGGGCGAGGTCCATGTCGCCGATCTCGTCGAGGAAGAGCGTGCCGCCGTCGGCCTGCTCGAAGAGGCCGGGCTTGGGCGTCTTCGCGTCGGTGAACGCGCCGCGAGCGTGGCCGAACAGCTCGTCCTCGATGAGGTGCGCCGGGATGGCGGCGCAGTTGAGCTTCACCAGCGGCTTCGCGTGGCGGCGCGAGCCGTGATGCAGCGCCGCTGCAACCAGCTCCTTCCCCGTGCCGCTCTCGCCGCGGATGAGCACCCGCGCGTCGGTGGCGGCCACGCGCGCGATCGATGCCCGCAGTGTCTTCGCCTCCTCCGACTGGCCGAGGATGCGCGGGCCGCGCTGCTCGCGCAAGGCATCGACCTGTTTGCGCAGCGCGGCGTGCTCCAGGCAGTTCGCCACCGACTTGAGCAGCCGCTCGCGGGTGAACGGCTTGTCCAGGAAGTCGTGCACGCCGAGGCGGATGGCCTCGACCGTCTCGGCCATCGAGGCCTCGCCGGACATCACGATGGTCGGCGGCAGGGGCCCGTCGATGCGGCGCAGGAGCTCGACGCCGCTCATGCCCGGCAGGCGAACGTCGACGAGGAGCAGGTCGGGCGCGACGTTCGTCGCATCGCGCAGCCAGCGCAGCGCCTCTTCGCCCGACCGAAGCGTGGTCGCGCCGTGGCCGGCCTCACGGAGGCGGAGCAGCACGTTCGCGGCGATCTTCTCGTCGTCCTCGACGATCAGGATGAGGGTCATGTCGGCAGTGTGATGCGGAACGTGGTCCCGTCCGGGGAAGTATCGACCAGTTCCAGCTCGCCGCCGTGGTCGAGGAGGATCTTGCGCGAGATGGCCAGGCCGAGGCCCATCCCCTCGCCGATGCGCCGGGTCGTGACGTACGGCTCGAAGAGGCGGGCCTGGATGCCGGGGTTGATGCCGCCGCCGTCGTCGCGCACCTCGACCACACCGCGCCCGACGCGGAAGACGACCTCTCCCTCCCCGTTCACGGCGTGCGCGGCATTCGAGCAGAGGTTGGCGAAGACGCGCCGCAGCAGGTCGCGATCGACCTTCACACGCGACGCCGACTCCCCTTCGGCGCGCAGCCGCAGGTTCGGCCAGCCGCCGGCGAACGTCGTGCAGAACTCGCGCACGACGACGCCGAGGTCTTCCTCGCGCACCGACGGCACGCCGACGGCGGCGAAGGAGGAGAACTCCTTCGTGAAGCGGGCGATGCGGTCGAGCTCCTCGCTGATGCTCTCCTGCGTCTTCTGCAGCTCCGCCTCGTCCGCGCCGCCGACGGACTGCGAGACGAGGCGCTCGATCTCCAGCCGCGCGGCGGTGAGCGGCGTCTTGATCTCGTGCGCGTGGCGGCGCGCCGCCTCCTGCCACATGGCCAGGTGCTCGAGGTAGCGCAGCCGCTCCGCCATCCGCCGCTCGTTGCGCCGCGCGCGGACGGCGGCCACGATGCCGCCGGCGAGGAGCATCACGGCGAAGACGCTGGCCAGCAGCAGCTCGTAGCGGAAGGTCATCTCCCGCCGGCTCAGCTCCAGCACGTCGATGCGCGCCCGCAGCCGGCGCAGCTCCTCGTACCGCGCGCGGTACTCCGCCTCCCGCGCCGGGTCGGCCTCGTACAGCTTCCGCTGGTCCGCCGCCGAGCGATCGATCGCCTCCCGCACCTCGGGGCGCAGGAGGACGTCGAGCCACATCGAGGAGAGCTGATGCTGGAAGAACCAGAAGAGGAGCGTCGCCGCGGCGATGGCCGCCAGGAGGGAAACGGCGATGGTCGTCCGGCTGGTCATGGGCGTTCCCCTGTCATCCTGAGCCGCGAAGACGGCGAAGGATCTCCCGGCAAGCATGAGGAGATCCTTCGCGCTCTGCGGCGCTCAGGATGACAGCTCATCGCAGCTTCACGTCGACGGTCCACTTGAAGGTCAGCAGCGGCTTGGCCTGGATGGTCGTCCCGATCAGCACGTCGACCAGGCCGGGCGAGCGCGCGCCGCGCGACGCGCTCCCGACGCCGCCCGACTTCGACAGCCACTGCCGCGCATCCTCCTCCTCGGCGGCGGAGAACGGTAGCACGCTGAGCTCGACCTGCAGCCTGAGCAGGTCGCGCGTCGTTGCCAGCAGGCGAATGGGCGTGGCGCGCCACCAGCGCTCGAGCTGCTCGGCCGTGAAGCGCTGCCGCTCCTGGCGCGCGTCGAACTCGATGCGGCGCACGTGGTAGACCTCGTCCCAGAGGTCGTAGCGGACCTCGATGCGCGCCGCCCCTTTCGTGTCGCCGTCGCGGGCGGTGATCAGGAAAGTCGTGGTCAGGCCGCCGCTCAACTGCTTGCGCACATCAGAACGCTGGAGGATGGACACCGGCAGGGCGATGGCCACCGTCCCGCCGGGAAGGACGGCGATCACCGGCGGCTGCTCCTGCGCGCCGGCCAGCGCGGCGGCGAAGAAGAGCGCGGCGAGCAGGCAGCGCCTCACCGCGCGTACCCCACGCCGAAGCGCATCGTCCCCCACGCATTGCGCCGGACCCAGGCCAGGGTGGCGAAGGTGGAGTGCTGTTCGACGAAGATGTAATCCTTGCGCCCGGTCATGTAGCGCAGGGCCGCCTCGAGGCGCATGTCGCCGTCCACGGCAACGCGCTCCCGGCTCCAGAGCGACCGCGACCAGCCGACGCGGACGGAGCTCGGCGTGTAGTCGTCCTCGAGGTCGACGCCGTTGCGCTTGCCGGTCGTGCGGCGCAGATCGGCCTCGCCGCGCAGCGACACGGAGTTGCGCTCGGAGAGCTCCCAGTAATGCGCCGCGGCGAGGCTCAGACCGATGGTGTGCGTCTTGTCGTGAATGAGCTCCTCGTCGATGGGGTCGCCGTGGAAGACACGGTACGTCGCGTCGTCTGCGGCGAAGAGCGGACCGGCGGAGAGGAGCGTGCCGCGCGTGGGGAAGAAGGGGTTGTTCGTCGTGTTGTGCGACCAGTCGAGGCGCAGCGCCTTGCGCCGGTAGCGGTTGCGCCCCAGCGACTCGTAGTCGCTGGAGTTGAAAGAGGAGGTCAGCGTCTGGGTGGGCGTCAGCGGGATGCCGACGGTCACCTGCGGCAGCGTCTGCACTTTCCCGACGCCGTTGATCGGGACGGCCACGCTCACCGACGCGAACGCGTCGCTGCCGAAGAGGCCGTACTGCGTGTAGCCCGCCTCCACGGCGCCGGTCTCTTTCGCGTTCGTGCTGGAGTACTCCCGCTCCCCGCCGAGGGCGACGTGGAACATGCCGCGCCGCCCGGCGAACCAGCGGAAGCCGATGCCGGAGACGCCCGCGTCCTCGGCGTAGACGCTGATCTGCTCGTCGCGGCCGCCGTGGTAGGCGATCAGGTCCAGCCCATAGAAGAAGGAGCGCGTCTCGTTGAGGGTGATGACCAGCACGTAGGCGTCGCGCCGCGAGCCTTTCTCGAGCGAGAACTGCGCGTCGAGGATGAACGGCAGCCGCTCGATCCGGTCGTTCGCATCATGCAGATCGGCCTCGCTGTACGTGGCCCCCTCGTGCAGCCGGGCCTCGGTGAGGATGACGTCCCGCCCGGCGTTGTGCAGGTTGCGAAGGTCGATGCGCTCGATGAAGAAGCGCACCGCCTCCTCGGCCCGCAACGGCGCCGCCGCCAGAAGAAGAAGGAGAAGAAGGATCTTTTTCATGAGCGGGGGATAAGGGCGAGGGGGGTGCCAGCGCGATTTAGCGTAAGTTCTTGATTCTACGTGCGGGTCTGGTGGCGCGTGTATGGAGTTTCTGACGGGTGAGTATGGTGGGACGGACAGTTGTTGGTTGTTAGTTGCTGGTTGTTAGTAGATCCGAGCGTCCGGCCGCGTCGATCTACTAACAACCAACAACCAACAACTAACAACCACTACATCCCCGCAAACATCGCCGCATACACCTCCACCCCGTCCCACAGATTCTGCAGCCGGAGGTTCTCGTTGGCGGCGTGCTGGTTGTTGTCGTGGTTGGCGATGGGGAGGCCGATGACGGGCGTGCGGCCGCCGTGCTGGAAGAGGTACATCGGGATGCTGCCGCCGAGGGACGGCATGCGGATGGGGTCGACGCCGGTCGCGTCCTTCATCAGCGCGGCGGCGCGTTGGGAGATCGGCAGGTCCATGGGTGTGCGGGCGGGGGGATAGCCGGGGCCCCAGGTCAGCTTCACCACGTTGGGGTGGGCCAGGCGCGTCGCGGCGTCGGGCGTCTCGCGCACGATGAAGAAGCCCTGCTTGATGATGTGCGCCTCGACTTTGGCGCGCACCGACTCAGGCGTCTGCGCCGGCACCAGCCGGAAGTCGATCGATGCACGGGCCTCGGTGTTGATGGTGTTCGAGGCCTGCTCGCCCACCCTTCCGCCCGCGATGCCACGCAGGTTCAGCGCGGGCAGGAGGATCTGCTCGTTCAGCGGCTTGCCGTTGCCTTCCGTGCGGCCGAGGGCCAGCTCGCGTTTGAGAGAGGCATCGATGTCCGGGATGGCCGCGAGGGCGGCGCGCTCGGCGGGGGTGAGCGGCGTGACGTCGTCGTAGAAGCCGTCGATGAGGATACGCCCCTCCGTGTCGCGCATGCTGTCGATGAGGTGCGTGAGCGTGACGATCGGGTTCGGGGCCCAGTTGCCGTAGTGGCCGCTATGTAGCGCGCGCGACGGGCCGTACACCGTCAGCTCCGCGTCGGTGATGCCGCGCGCGCCGAAGTAGAGCTGCATCCGTCGGCTCTGGTGCACCGGGCCGTCGCAGAGGACCCACGCGTCGGCTTTCAGCTCGTCCGCGAATTGCGAGAGGTATTGGGCGAGATGCGGCGAGCCCGCCTCCTCTTCGCCCTCGAACACGAATTTCAGGTTCACCGACGGCGCGATCTTCGCGGCGCGGAGAGCGTCGAGAGCGGCGAGGAAGCCGATGATCGGCGCCTTGTCGTCGCTCGCCGAG
>DATEOX010000433.1:0-8488 GCA_035273585.1 Thermoanaerobaculia bacterium | reverse complement strand
AACTGAAGCGCACCGCCCGCGGCGAGCCCGGGGTGATGTTCGTGTTGCTGTGGGCGTACGCGTAGTAGCGCGTGTCGAACAGGTTCTCGATGTTCACCTGGGCGCGGAGGTGCTCGGTCACCGTGTAGAAGACCGCGGCGTCGACGCGGGTGAAGGCGGGCAGCGTGACGGTGTTGTCCGTCGACGTGAAGACGGCGCCGCGGTGGATCAGGCCCAGGCCGACGCCCCACCGCTGAGAGAGGTCGTAGCGGTTCCAGAGCGAGGCGGAGTGGCGCGGCAGTTGGGCGAGGCGCGCGCCGGCCTGCGCCGTGGCGGAGATCGACTGCGTGATCTCCCCCTCCTGATAGGCGTACGCGCCGAGGATGCTCCACGCATTGGTGACGTTCCCGGCGGCGCTGAGCTCCACGCCCTCGGTGCGCTGACCATCGACGAGCGTCGAGAGGGCCGGGTTGATCGGATCGGGGACGGCGACGTTGCCGCGGTCGAGGCGATAGACGGCGCCGGTCAGCTCCAGCTTGCGGGCCACGTCCCATTTCAGCCCCATTTCGTAGTTGCGGAACTCCTCCGGATCGAGCGACTGATTCGTCAGGTTCAGCGACGAGAGCTGCTCGCCGGCGCGTGGCAGGTACGAAAGGCTGTAGCTCGCGTAGAGCGACATCGGGTCGATCGGCTTGTAGACCAGGCCGAGGCGCGGCGAGACGAGGCCGTCGCGGCTGGCGAAGTCGGACGCCGTCCGGTTGTTGCGAAAGTCGACGCGGAAGCTGTCGTAGCGCAGGCCGGCGATGACCTGCCAGTGCGGCGAGAGGACGAGCTGGTCCTGCACGTACAGCGCGGCGATCGTCGCCGTGCCGTGGTTGTCGGCGTCGGTAGCGTTCTGGCGGAAGGTGATCGGCAGCGACGTCGTCGGATTGGTGAGCGGCACGGAGACGGCCGCGACGTTCGATCCTACCGAGGTGAAGAAGCCGGTGTTGCGGAAGTTGTCCGTCACCTGCCGGCCGAGCTCCACGCCGGCGAGGATGGTGTGGCCGCCGAGCGTCGAGACGAAATCCGTCTGGCTGAAGAGGTTCTGCCGCTGCATGGCGTTGTTGTACGCGGAGATGCTGACGTTCTTTCCTGACGCGTCGACCGCGCCGGGAAAGACGTTCTGGTAGAACTTGTCGTAGTCGCCGTAGCCGACGCGGCTGCGCAGGGTGACCCGGTCGCTGAAGCGGTGGTCGAGCGATGCCGACACCGCGTTGACCGTCGCCTCGGAGTTGCTCAGCGCAGCGTTGCCGAAGAAGGTGGAGGGATCGGTCGCCACCGGCCGCCCGGCGAACGAGGAGATGCCGCGGTCGGCGGTGCGGTCATCGTGGAAATGCTCGAAGCCGGCGCGGAGCATCGTGTCGTTGCCGAGGGCGTAGGCGACGGTCGGGTTGATGCCGTAGCGGCTCAGGCCAGCGCCCTCGCGGTAGGAATCCGACTTTTCGTAGACTCCGGTGACGCGCGCCGCGAAGTTGCCGGTGACGAGCTGCCCGAGGTCGCCGGAGACGCGGCGGTCGCCCCACGAGCCGCCCTGCAGCGTCAGCTCGTGCGCCGGCTTCCAGTCCGCCTGGCGCGTCACGCGGTTGAGGACGCCGCCCACGCCGCCGCGGCCGAAGATCATCGCATTCGGTCCCTTGAGAGCCTCGACCCGCTCGACGTTGTAGAGGTCGCGGAAGTACTGCACGTCGTCGCGGATGCCGTCGACGAAGAAGTCGGACGTCGAGCTGTTGCCGCGGAAGACCGGCGTGTCGCGGTTCCCCTCGCCTTGGGCGATGCCGACGCCCGGCACGTAGCGGACCACGTCGGCGATGCCCTGCATCGTCTGCTGGGCCATCACCTCGCGGTTGATGACGGTGACGGACTGCGGCACGTCGCGCAGCGGCGTGTCGGTCCTGGTGGCGGTGGTGCTGCGCACCGGGATGGCCGGCGCGCCGACGACGGTGATCTGATCGGCAACGGCGGCCGTCTGCAGCACGACCCGCACCTCGGACTGCTGATCCGCGATGTCGATGGTGACCGGCTCGAACTTCTCCAGCATGATGGTAACGGCGGCGCCGGAGGGCACGTCATCGAAGGCAAAGCGCCCTTCCCGATCGGTGACGGCGACGCGCTCGGCGGCCGAGCCGGCGCGCAGGAGGACGCGCGCGCCGCGGACGGCGCTGCCGGAGGCATCGACGACCGTACCGTGCACGGCGTGCCCTTCGGCAAACGAAGGCGCGGCGCTCACGAGCAGCGCGGCGCAGAGGAAAAGGTTGAGCAGGTGACGCATCTTCACTCCGTCGAGAAGATTCAGATTGAGACTCAGTCTCAGCCCGGAAAGGAGATGCTGGCCCAGTCTCAATTCGGTGTCAAGTTTTGAGACTGAGGTGTCATTCTGAGCCGCAAAGACGGCGAAGAATCCGTACCTTCAGGGCACGGCGCAAGATCGGTACGGATCCTTCGCCGTCTTCGCGGCTCAGGATGACACCCTACATTTTCACTCCGGCAGCGTCTCCAGGTCCCCCGCCACCACCAGGTGCAGCTTCGACGGCGCGAGGTGGGCGCGGATGGCGGCGTCGACCTGCTCCTTCGTCACCCGGCGCATGCGCGAGGGGTACTGGTCGAGGTACGACGGCCCGTAGCCGAACTTCTCGGCGGTGACCAGGGCTGCCGCGACGCCGGCGTTGGAACCAAGGCCGACCTGGTAGTTGCCGGCGAAGAAGTTCTTCTGCACCTCCACCTCCTCCGCCGTGATGCCTTCCCGGGCGAACGTCTCGACGACCTCGCGCGTGGACTTGAGCGCTTTCGCCAGGTTCTGCGGGGCGACGTTCACGTTGATGACGAACACGCCGTCGAGCGCGTCGGTCATCGAGTAGCGCGAGGCGAGGTTGTACGACAGCCCCTCGGTGTCGCGGATCCGTTTGCCGAGGCGCGACGAAAGCGAGTTCTGGCCGAGGGCGGCGTTGGCGATGAGCGCGGCCTCGTAGTCGGGATCGGAGCGGCGCAGGCCGCTGGCCGAGCCGAGGAGGAGGTTCATGTTCGCCTTCCCCTTCATCGTCACCGGCTCGCGGGCGGCGGTGTCGGCGAGCTGCGTGCGCGGCACATCGAGGCGGAGGCGCTCGCCCTTCGGCATCGAGGCGAGCGCTTTCTGCACCAGGGCCACCGCCTTCGCCGCATCGATGTCGCCGACCACGGAGACGATCGTGTTCGCGCCGGTGAAGCGGGCCTTGTGGAAGGCGCGGAGGTCGTCGGCCGTCGCCGCCTCGAGGCTGGCCAGCGTCGCCTCCTTGCCGGCGAAGCGGTACGGATGCGAGGGCGGATAGACGAGCTGCGTGAGGCGCTCGAAGGCGCGCACGCCGGTGTTCTCGGAGTTGCGCAGCACGTCCGTCTTCAGCTCCGACTTCGCCTTCGTCAGCTCGTCGGCGGAGAAGGCCGGGTGCTGGAGCTCGTCGGCCAGGACGTCGACCAGCAGCGGCAGGTCGCGGGCCATGCCGTTGAAGCTGAGCTGCGTCTCGAAGGTCGTGGCGTTGTAGAAGCGGGTGGCACCGACGCCGTCCAGCAGCTCGGTGATCTGCTCCTTCGTACGCGACGTCGTGCCGCGGGGGAGCATCTTCGCCGTGAGCTGCGCGAGCGCCGGCTTGGAGGGAGTCGCGGCGTCGCCGGCGAAGACGAGGCCGCGGATGGCCACCGTCGGGACGGCGTGGTTCTCCACGACGTCGACGATCACCCCGTTCGGCAGCACGCGGCGGGTGGTGCGGGCGGCGAAGGAGGCGGTCTTTGCCGACGCGACGGGCGACGCGACGGCGGCGGGCCCCTCGCCCGCCCTTCGGGCACCCTCTCCCCGCGCGGCGAGGAGAGGGGCACTTGGCGCCGCCGCGCCGGGCACGAACCAGCCCACCGTCGCGTGATCGGGCAGGAGGTACGCGGCGGCCACGCGGTTCACATCCGCCGCCGTGACGGCTTTCATCGCGTCGAGGTAGTCGAAGAACCATTTCCAGTTCGCCGAAGCCACCGCCTCGCCGAGGTTCTGGGCGAGGTTGTAGGTGCCATCGCGCTGGCGGATGATCGCCACCTCGAGCTGCTGCTGCGCGCGCTTCACCTCCGCGTCCGTCACGCCGTTCTTCGCCGTCTCGTACAGCGCGGCCTTCAGCGCGTCCTCCACCTCCTGCGTCGTCTTGCCCGGCGCGACCGTCGCCTCGAAGAGGATGGGGAACGGATCGCGCAGCGTGTAGTTCGTCGACGACACGTTCGAGGCCAGCCCCTTCTCCACCAGCGCCCGATACAACCGCGCGTTGACCCCTTCGCCGAGGATGTTGGAGAGGACGTCGAGCGGGATGAAATCGCGGTGGAGGGCGCCGGGGCGGATGTAGCCGATCTCCACGATGCTCACGTTGCCCGGCCGCTTCACGAGCGCGCGGCGCTCCCCTTCCTGGGGCGGCTCGACGGTGATGACCTGCGGGATGGGCGCCGTCGATTTGGCGAAGCCGCCGAACTCGCGGTCGAAGAGCTCCAGCGCCTTCGCCGGGTCGAAGTCGCCGACCAGGATGGCCTCGGAGTTGTTCGGGTAGAAGAAGTTCTTGTAGTGCTCGCGCAGCTTCTCGGTCGAGACGCCTTCGATGTCCGACTTGTAGCCGATCGTGTCCCAGTGGTACGGGTGGGCCTGGATCGCGGCGCCGATCACCGCCTTGTTCAGCGCCTGCGACGGGTCGTTCTCGCCGATCTCGTACTCGTTGCGCACCACCGACATCTCCGGCTGGCGCTCGGCGTCGAGGATGAGCGCGCGCCCGAGACGGTCGGCTTCGATCTTCATGGCCAGCTCGAGCTTGTCGGAAGGCAGCGTCGAGTAGCCGTTCATCCGGTCGTACCACGTCGTCATGTTCGTCGACGCGTAGTCGGCGCCGGCCTCGTACAGCACTTCCTGGAACGTCTTGTGGCCCTTGGCCCGGCCGAAGTTCTCCGTCGACTTGTTGAAGATCATGTGCTCGAGCAGATGCGCCGAGCCGGTGTTGCCGGGCGCCTCGTTCCGCGAGCCGACGTGGTAGACGACCATGAAGGTGAAGACCGGGCTGGCGTGGTTCGGCACCAGCAGGATGGTCATGTCGTTCGACTTCAGCCGGTACTGCGTGACCCCGGCGTAGGTCTCGACTTTCTCCACGTTCGGCGGGAGGGCGCGGGCGGCGGCAGCGAGCAGGATGAGGATGGCGAAGAGGGCGCGGCGCATGGCCGCAACTCTAAACTCGGTTCATCATTCATCAGTCATCGTTCATCATTCTTTTTCATCCACTCGAAGACCTGGTAGTGGTCGCCGTCCATGCCCAGTTTCCGGTAGACCTCCTGCGCCGCGGCGTTGCCGCGGTCGACGTAGAGGCGGATGCCGCGGACGGAGGGATCGTCGACGACGCGGCTGCGGATGAAGTCGTACAGGCCGGCGTAGACGCGCCTGCCGCGCCACTCTTCGCGCACGAAGACGCTCTGGATCCACCAGACCATGCCGTTGCGCCAGTCGCTCCACTCCGGCGTGATGAGCAGCGAGGCGACGACCTGGCCGTCGGTCTCGGCGACGTAATAGCGCCCGAGGTTGTGGTCGCGGAAGACGGCGCCGACGCCGCGCTCGACGGTCGGGCCGTCGAGCTGCACGTTTTCGGTCTCGCGGGCCATGGCCAACTGGAAGGCGACGATGGTCTGCGTGTCGGCCGGCGTGGCCTCGCGAAAGCGGACTTGGCTCACGTGCTACGCTCTCCCGGCATTGACGATAGCAGACAACGGCGCGCCGGCGCCGCTCCGCTCCGACCCCGCCGTCCGCCGCGCCCTCCTGCTCATGACCGCCGCCGCCTCGATGTTCGGGGGCATGGCCTTCGCCGCGAAGATCGCCTCCGGCCGGCTCTCCGGTCCCGAGGTGGCCATGATCCGCTTCGCCGTCGGCCTCCTCCCCTGCCTGGTCGTGCCGCGCTACCGGCGCGCGTCGCTGCACTTCCACCGCCTCGACCTGCTCTTCCTGCGCGGCTTCTTCGGCGGCCTGGCCGTGCTGCTCTACTTCATCGCCATCGAGCACTCCACGGTCGGCGTGGCCACGCTCCTCAACTACACGGCGCCGCTCTACAGCGGCCTCCTTTCCATGCTCTTCCTGGGCGAGGAGATCAGCGCCAAGGTCCTGATCCCGATGCCGATCGCGCTCCTCGGCGTGTTCCTCGTCGTGCACGCGCACGCCGCGCCGGGCGAGGTCCTCGGCTTTGGGAAGTGGGAGCTGATCGGCGCCTGCTCGGCGGTCGCTTCCGGCGCCGCGGTGACGGCCATGCGCGCCGCCCGCCGCGGCGAGAACTCCTGGTCGGTCTACGCCAGCTTCTGCTTCCTCGGCCTGCTCGTGACCATGCCGTTGGGCCTCTGGTCGTGGAAGACGCCGACGCCCACGGAGTGGGTGGCGCTGCTGGCCACCTCGCTGCTGGCCATCGGCGCGCAGCTCACCATGACGTTCACCCTCCGCTGGGTCGATGCGATGACGGTCGGGGTGATCTCCCAACTGGCGGTGATCATCTCCATGGCCCTCGGCGCGACGCTCCTCGGCGAGCGCATCACCCCCGCCGCCGCCCTCGGCAGCGTGCTCACCATCAGCGGTGTGATCGGCGTGGTGTACGTGACGTCGCTGACGAAGCGGAAGGCCGCGGCCGACGAGGTGGCGCCGGAGAGCTAATCGGCCGGCGCGCGCACCGGCCTGGCGAACACCGTGATCAGCAGCACGAGCTCGACGTAGCCGACGATGATCACCGGGTAGTTCCGGTCGTTGCTCACGGCGCGGACGCGAGCACCTGCCGGGCGCGCATCAGCGCCACGTCGAGATCCTTGGCCAGGTTGGTCCGGCCGCCGAGGGCTTCCAGCTTGCGGGCGCGGACGAGCGCGCGCAGCGGCTGATGGCGTATCTCGGTCAGGATGAGCGTCGTGCCGCCGCGGCGGCATCGCGCGGCGAGCTGCTCGAGCGCGTGCATGCCGGTGGCGTCGATGGCCGGCACGTGACGCATGCGCAGGATGAGCACGCGCGGCGGCTTCGCCACCTCGCCCAGCACATCCTTCAGCTTGCCGGCCACGCCGAAGAAGAACGGGCCGTTGACTTCGTACATCTCCACGCCGGGCGGCAGCGCGATCTGATCCGAGACCTCCGACGCATCCTCGATCTCCGTCACGTCGGCCATCCGGCGCATGAAGAGCAGCGCCGCGGCGACGATGCCCACCTGCACGGCGACGGTCAGGTCGACGAACACGGTCAGGACGAAGGTGAGCAGCAGCACCACCAGGTCGCTGCGTGGCGCGCGGAGCAGGCCGGCGAACGAGCGCCACTCGCTCATGTGATACGAGACGACGACGAGGATTGCCGCCAGCGACGCGAGCGGGACGAGCGCCGCCCACTTGCCGAGGAAGACGAGGATGAGGAGGAGCGTGACGGCGTGGGTCATGCCCGCCAGCGGCGTGCGGGCGCCGGTCTTGATGTTCGTCGCCGTGCGGGCGATCGCGCCGGTAGCGGGGATGCCGCCAAAGATCGGCGAGGCGATGTTCGCCACCCCTTGCGCGACGAGCTCCACGTTCGACTTGTGCCGCGTGCCGGCCATGCCGTCCGCCACGACGGCGGAGAGCAGCGACTCGATCGCCGCCAGCAGGGCGATGGTGATGGCCGGCGGGAGGAGCTCGCGCAGGCCGTTCCACGGAATGTGCGGCAGATGCGGCGCGGGGAGCGTCGACGGCACGCCGCCGAAGCGCGAGCCGATGGTGTCGACCGGCAGCCGGAAGAGCTGTACGGCCGCCGTGGCCAGGAGCATGGCCACGAACGGCGCGGGGATCATCCGCACGAAACGGGGCCAGATCAGGAGCACGCCGAGCGTCCCGACGGAGACGAGCACGGTAGGCATCGAGAGGCTGCCGAAGCGCTCGGCGTAGGCCACCCACTTGTCCATGAACTCCGCCGGCACGGCGCCCATCTTCAAGCCCAGGAGGTCTTTGATCTGGCTGGAGAAGATGATCACGGCGATGCCGGAGGTGAAGCCGGTGATGACCGGATACGGGATGAACTTGATCAGGGCGCCCATCCGCGCCAGCCCCATGATGATGAGGATGACGCCGGCGATGACGGTGCAGACGGCCAGGCCGTCGTAGCCGAACTTCTGGACGATGCCGTAGACGATGACCACGAACGCGCCGGTCGGCCCGCCGATCTGCACGCGGCTGCCGCCGAGGAGGGAGATGAGGAAGCCGGCGATGATCGCGGTGTAGAGGCCGCGCTCTGGCGGCACGCCGGAGGCGATGGCGAAGGCGAGGGCCAGCGGGAGGGCGACGATGCCGACCACCACGCCGGCGATCAGGTCGCGCATCACGGTCTCGCGCGTGTACCCCTCGCGCAGGCAGACGATCGATTTCGGGACGAACAACTGGGGGGAGTATAACCAGCCGCGGCGCGGGGACGCGCCGCGGCTGGCGGGCGGGACGCCCGCTCACCGGTGGATGA
>DATEOX010000432.1:0-3471 GCA_035273585.1 Thermoanaerobaculia bacterium | reverse complement strand
ATACGCGCAGGCGGCGTTGTAGGCGGCCTTGGCCGGCTTGTCATCCGTTTCGATGGCCTTCTCGTACGCGGCGATCGCCTTCTCGTACTGGCGCTGGGAGAGGTACTTGTTGCCCCGCTCGTACCAGCCGTGGGCGAAGTGCATGCCGACGTCGCCGATGAAGCCCTCGAAGTCGTCCTTGTCCTTGACGTCCTCCAGGTCGTTCGAATCGTGGTCGTCCGGATCGTCGCCTTCATCGCCCTCGCGGTCGGCATTCACGGTGACCGTGGCGGACGGCGACGCAGACGGCGCGTCGCGCTTGATGACCTTCGCCTCGCCGGCCGGTGCCCCGGACGGCGTCCCCGCCGGAGCAGCGGTGAGCTGCATCGAGGCCAGAGGGATGACCAGCAGGAGGGCGAGCGCGGCGGCGACGAGCGCCGCGTTGCGCGAGGTCGAGGCGCGGCGGACGTGCGGCTGGAGGATGCTGAGCAGCCGCCCCTCGAGCTGCGAGCGGCGGGACATGGCCAGCGTCACGGCCCCGAACGGGTCGCGATGCGGCAGCAGGCGGGCGATGGAAAGCAGATGGTCGGCGTAATCGGAGGCGAGCGTGCCGGCGCCGAGCACGAGGTCGTCGCAGGCCTGCTCGCAGTCGCGGCGCGCGGTGCGGTCGAGCGACCAGACCACCGGGTGGAACCACCAGATCGCGGCCGCGGCGCGGGTGATGAGCAGCGTCACGGCGTCACGGCGGCGGAGGTGCGCCAGCTCGTGCAGGAAGACGACGCGCAGCCGCTCGCGCGTCCAGCCGATGGCGTGCGCCGGCAGGAGCAGCACCGGCTTGCGCAGGCCCCACACCAGCGGGACGTCGACATGCTCGCTGGTCAGGACCCGCACCAGTTGCGAGACGCCGAGCCGGTCGCAAGCGCGGTCGAGCTCGGTGAGCAGCGTCTCGTCTTCGAGCTCGCTGCCGCGGCGTGTCACCCACCAGATGCCGGCGATGCCCACCGCCAGCCGCGCCAGCAGCGCCAAGCCGATGGCGATCACGCCGATGACGAACCAGCCGCGCCAGCTCGCGCGCAACGCGGCGAGGATCGATGCGGCCCGCGCGCCGGAGTCGGCCACCACGGCGGCCGCGCGCAATACCTTGGGCGCCTCGGACGGCAGTGCCTTGGCCAGGCTCGGCTGGGGGGCCAGCTCGGCGGTGACCACCGGGGCCGGGGCCGGCTGGAGAGCCGGCCCTACATGTTCATCGGCGGGGAGGATGGCCAGGCGCCAGGACGGCAGGGCGATGGTCAGGATGGGCAGGAGCAGCAGCGCGGCGAGCGTGGTCAGCGACACGAGGTATCGCGTGGCGGCCGAGGCGCGCGGGACGGCGATGATCACCAGCCGTCCGATGAGGGCGATCAGCGTCGCCTTCAGCAACAGTGGGAGCAGCAGCTCGAATGCGCCGGAGCGCTGCAGTGCGAATGCGGTTTCGATGAGGCTCTGCATGTCAGCGGCCTTCCTTCCTGGCGTCGGTGATCAGCTCCGAGATCCGGTCCAGCTCCTCGGGCGACAGCTCCTGTTTGCGCTCCAGCAGCGTCGCCACGACGCTGCCGACGGAGCCGTCGAAGAACGTGTTCAGGACGTGGTCGAGCGCCGAGTCGCGCGCCTTGTCGCGGTTCAGCGTCGGCCGGTAGACGTAGCGCGTGCCGTCGTCCTCGTGGCGCAGAAGCCCCTTCTGCTCCAGGACGCGCAGCGTGGCGCGGACGGCGGAGTAGCTCGGCGGGTCGGCCATCGCCGCCAGCACGTCACCGGCCGTGGCGTGGCCCATGCGGAAGATGACGTCCATCATCTCCCGTTCCCGCCGGCTGAGGGCCCTGATCTGCTGCTGTTTTTTTAGCATATGCTGGAAATCTAGCATCGCGGATGCGCGGCGTCAATAGTCCTGATTACGTCAGCGCCGGCGCAGCGTTTCAAAGTACTGCACCAGTTTCGGAGAGAAGGCGGACTCGTCCAGACGCAGCGCCGCGTTGAGCTGCAGCGCGGCCCGGAAGTCGCTCGCCGCCGGCTTCAGGTCGCCATTGCGCGAGAGCATGGCCCGCGTGTACCGGGCGGCGCCGCGCAGGAGGTACGCCTCGGCGCTCGCCTTCGCGGCGATCAGCGCGTCGAGCATCTGCTCCGCGGATGTGAGGTCGCCGTGGGCAAAGGCGCGGTAGGCGGCCTCGAGACGCGAGCGGGTGTCGTCGGCCGGCGTTGCGGCGGGCCTCAGGGCGAGGTAGACGGTCAGCTCCGCCTCCCGCCTGCGGATCTCGGCCACGATGCGGCGGATCGAGGCGCTGCTGGCCTCGGGCGAGAGGGCGCGCTCGGCCTTCGACGTGTCCTCCAGCGCGCGGCGGATCGTCCGGTCGTTGCGGCGCTCGGGCGGCACTTCCATCAGTCGGCGACGGTAGCTCTGCAGCGCCACGCGCGCATCCGCCAGCTCGGGGCTTTCCACCACGATCGGCTGCGGTTGCGGCTGCGGGGCGGGGGCCGGCGGTGGGAGCGGCTGCGGCGTGGGCGGAGTCGGATAGAGAGGCACCGCGATCTCGATCGTCTTCGGAGCGGGCGCCGGCTGCGGCTTCGGCCGATTCGCCGCCTCTTCCTTCGCCGCGATGAAGAGCTGCTGCGCCTCCCCTGCCGCGGCCGCGGCGCGGCGGAAGGCGGCGACGTCACTGCCGCCCGCCCCCTTCACCATGTCCCGCGCCTCCTGCAGCTTGCGCAGCGCGGCGCGATACGAATCCGTGCCGTCGGCATGCGCGCTCATGGCCTGCGTCTGCGCCTTGAACGCCGCGGTGACCGCAGCATCGGCGACGCCGCGCGGCCCCGCCGCCGCGTTGTCCGCGCGGCGCTGCTTCTCCGACTGCGCCTGCGCGCGCCAGTCGCGGAGCTGCGCGAAATACGGCGTCGCCTGGACCACGCCCTGCTCCTCGGAGATGCGCAGCTCGCGCAGCGCGGCATCCGGATCGCCGAGGCTCATGCGGGCGATGCCGAGGAAAAAGTGCGGCACGTAGTACGGCAGGATCTCGTTCGCCGACCGAACGTTCGCCGCCTCGGTCGGCCGCTGCGCGATGGCCCGCTCCAGCGCCTGCGCCGCCGCGGCCGGGTTGCCGCCGTTGAGCAGCTTCGTCCCCCGCGTGTACTCCTCGGCCCACTTCTCCGGCGCCGCCGCGAGCGGCAGCGCAATCAGAAGGATGAGCAGCAGGCGCTTCACCGCGCGCCTCCGAACGGCGGGAGGGAGGCGCCCTCGGCATCCGCCAGCGCGACGTTCAGCGTCTCTTCCTCACCGGAGCGGATCTCGACGACGCGCGTCACCGGCGCGCCGAAGCTCGGGTTCGACAGCGTGATCTCGTACCGTCCCGGCGGCAGGTCGATCGGCGCCGGCGTGACCAGACCCTGCTCGATCGCCACCTCCTGCCGCGTGTCGGCGTTGCGGATGCTCGTCACCCTCGCCCACGGAAAGGCGTTGATGCCGAG
>DATEOX010000431.1:0-4011 GCA_035273585.1 Thermoanaerobaculia bacterium | reverse complement strand
GGGCGGCCGAGGACAACGTCAGCGTCGGCTCGAGCGTTCAGCTCACTTTGAAGTGATGCGCGCCATCACGTTCGCCACCACGCGGTCGCATCGCGTCGCGCCGAACGTGAACAGCGTCTCGAACGTGAGGCCCGCGCGGCGGTAGAGACCATCCCGCACCATCGCCCGCGCGCGATGCAGCCGCGTCTTCACCACGTCCTCGGCGACGCCCAGGCATGCGGCGGTCTCGGCGGTGGAGAGACCTTCCACTTCGCGGAGCATCAGCACGGAGCGGTAGATCTCGGGGAGGGAGGCGATCTCCGCCTCCATCACCCGCCCGATGTCGGCGGAGAGGGCCTGCTGCTCGGGGTCGGGGGTGTTCGATTCGATGTCGTTCATGAGGGTGTCGTGTGGGACGGCGCGGGGGCGGATGCGGGCGAAGGCCTCGTTGATGGCGATGCGCGTGAGCCAGGTGGAGAATGCGGAGCGGCCGGCGAACTGCCGCAGCGAGGCGAAGGCGTTCAGATACGCCTGCTGCATCACGTCCTCCGCTTCCATGTCGTCGCGCAGGATGGCGCGCACGCTGCGGTAGACGCGCTGGTTGTAGCGGCGCATGAGGAGCTCGAAGAGGGCGGTGTCGCCGCCGAGGATGCGCTCGATGATGACGGCATCCGTGAGCGTGTCGAAGCCATGGTCGGGGAGGGCGGTCATATCTGATTAGAGTATGGAACAGCGAAAAGGTGACGGCGTCACCTCCGGGCGTGGTCGGTAGTACAATCCGCGCCCAGCAGTAGGAGCCTAGGGGTGGCCGTCAACGGCCTGAGATCAGACCCTCCGAACCTGACCCGGTTAGCACCGGCGTAGGGAAGGCAAGCCTGAGCAACTCATTCCTCGAGGACTCCTCGACGACTTCTGACCGGAGGTTCTCGATGAGTATCCGCCTTTTCGTTGTCTCTCTGTTTTTCTCCGCTTCTCTTTCCGCCGCCACCCTGCGCGGCATCATCAAAGACAGCGCGGGCCAGCCGCTGTCCGGCGTCACCGTCGCCGTCGATACGCGCTCGGTCGAGACCACCGCGGACGGCGGGTTCGTTTTCGAATTGCCCGACGGGCATTACACGCTGCGCATCAGTCGTGCCGGTTTTCAGGGTGCGACGCGCAGCGCCAGGACCGGCGAGGAGGTCGAGGTCGAGCTGAAGCCGGCCGTGAGCGAGAGCATCGTCGTCTCCGGCATCCGCGCCGAGGACGAGACGCCGGTGACGAAGACGAACGTGTCGCGGGCGGAGATCGCGCGGGAGTACCACCAGCAGGACATTCCCACGCTGTTGCGCGCCGTGCCCTCGGTAACCACCTACACCGAGTCGGGCGTCGGCGGCTCGGGCTACTCGTACATCACGATGCGCGGCATGAGCCCCACGCGCATCAACTTCACCCTCGACGGCGTCCCGCTGGCCGACTCGGAGGACATGGGGACGTATTTCGCCGACTTTCCGGACCTCGCGCATTCACTGCAGAGCATCCAGGTGCAGCGCGGCGTCGGGACCTCGACCGTCGGCTCGCCGTCATTCGGTGGCTCGGTGAACCTGGAGAGCATCGCCCTGGCCCAGGACACGGCGACCGACGCGCGCGTATCCGCCGGCTCGTACGGCGGACGCTTCGCCACGGTCGGCTGGCAGTCGGGCTTCACGCCCGGAGGGCTCGCGCTGTACGGGCGCCTGTCGTGGCAGGAGTCGGACGGCTTCCGCGAGCACAGCGGCATCCGCCAGCGCAATCTCTTCCTCAGCGGCGCGAAGCAGTTCGACGACGCACAGCTCAAGATCACCGGCTTCTCCGGCCACGAGGACCAGCAGCTCTCCTTCAACGCCACGGACGTCGACACGCTGCGCACCAACCTCCGCGCGAACCCGCTCTCGCCCGACGACCGCGACAGCTTCGGCTACGACCTCGCGCAGGTGCAGTACCTGCGTGCGAACATGACTGCGTCGGTCTATTACCAGCGCGGCTACGGCTGGTACCGCCTCTACGACGACGAATCGACGCAGACCGATCTTCGCCAGTACGGCCTCGACGGCATGCTCCTCGGGTCGCTCGTCACGTTCAGTTGGAACCTCGGCCCGCTCTCCGCAAACTACGGCGTCCATCTCAACCGCTTCCGCCGCGAGCACACCCGCGATCTCGTCGGCGGCCCGCGCGACTACTTCAACTACGGCGTCAAGTCGGAAGCGAACGCCTTCGCCAAGCTGGGCTACGACGCCGGCCGCTGGCATCTCTACTCCGACGCCCAGCTCCGCACGACCGACTTCCGCTATCACGGCGAGGTCCAAATCGATCCCATCCGCTGGACGTTCTTCAATCCCAAGCTCGGCGCGCGCCTCGACCTCTCCGGCGCCTCCAGCGTCTATGCGACGGCCGGCCTTTCCACGCGCGAGCCGACGCGCAACGATCTCTTCCAGGGGGAGGACAACGCCTCGTTCGCCCACGACCTGCGCGCGGTTCGTCCCGAGCGCCTGCTCGACGTCGAGCTCGGCTATGACCTGCGCATGAGCCGCTTCGCCCTCGCGGCGAACGTCTACGCGATGGAACTCCGCAACGAGATCGCCGCCACCGGCGAGCTGTCGGACATCGGCCTCGCCCTCCGACGCAATGTCGACCGCAGCTACCGCCGCGGGGTGGAGCTCGACGCGACGTGGCAGGCCTCGCCCGCGCTGCGCCTGCGCACGAGCGCGAGCCTGAGCCGCAATCGCATCCGCACCTGGACACAGTTCTACGACGTGTACGACGACGCCGGCAACTACGTGACCAGCCGCCCGATCATCCATCACGACGTGGCGCCGCTCCTCACGCCGTCGGCCATCCTCAACCAGTCCCTCGACTACACCGCCGGCCGCCTCTCCCTCGGCGGCGCCGCGCGATGGGTGGCGAAGTCGTACCTCGACAACACCAGCAGCAAGGCGTTCATCACGCCGTCGTTCTTCACCCTCGATGCGAATGCGGCGTACGACCTCTCCCGCAACCTCCGCCTCTCGCTGCGGATCAACAACCTGCTGAACAACCGCCGCGTCTGGGCCAGCGGCTACAGCTACCAATACGTTTCGGGCGATACTCTGACCGGAATCCCCTACTACTACCCGCAGGCGACGAGGAACGCAGTCGTGATGCTCGACGTGAAACTTTGACGCTCACACCGCTCGAGACCGCCGCATTCCTCTTCACCGCCGTCAACGTCTGGCTGGCGGCGAAGGAGAACATCTGGTGCTGGCCCACCGGCATCGTCAGCGTCATCCTTTACTTCTTCGTCAACTACCAGGCCGGTCTCTACGCCAACGCCGGCCTGCAGGTGGTCTACCTCATCCTCTCCATCCACGGCTGGTACGAGTGGCTGCACGGCGGCGTGAACCGGACGGAGCTGCACGTCTCGCGCACGTCGCGGCGCCAATGGCAGTGGTGCATGCTGGCCGGCATCGTGCTCACCGGCATCCTGATGCTCGTCCTGCGCTGGGTCGAAGGAGCCGCACAGCCGTTCTGGGATGCCTCGACGACCGCCTTCAGCCTGGTCGCGCAGTGGATGATGAACAAGAAGCTGGTGGAGAACTGGATCCTCTGGATCATCGTCGACGTGATCTACGTCCCGCTCTATCTCTACCGCGCGCTGCCGCTGACCGCGATCCTCTACACCGGCCTCACATTCCTCGCCCTGAAGGGATACCTCGACTGGAAACGCTCACTCGCATCTGCCTGACCGGCCCGGAATGCACCGGCAAGACGCGCCTCGCCGAGGAGCTGGCGAGGCGTTACGGAACGGTGTGGGTCCCGGAGTTCGCCCGCGAATATGCCCTCCGCGTCAACCGCCCGCTGACGCTGGAAGACGTGGACCTCATCGCCGAAGGCCAGCTCGCCTTCGAAGAGCGCGCCGCCCCCCTCGCCGAGAAGCTCCTCATCCTCGACACGGACCTGATCAGCACGGTCGTCTACAGCCGCCACTACTACGGCACGGTGCCGCCGTGGATCGCCCGCGCCGCCGCCGCCCGCCTCGCG
>DATEOX010000430.1:0-3674 GCA_035273585.1 Thermoanaerobaculia bacterium | reverse complement strand
CGCTATCCCCCGCCCCGCCCGATCCGATATCCTCCGGCGCCGATGGAGCCATTGGAGTCGCACCTCGATACCTCCTCCTCCGACTTTCGCGAAAACCGGGAGCGGATCCAGGGACTCGTCGATGATTTGAGCCACCGGCTGGCCAAGGCGCGGCAGGGTGGGGGGGAGAAGTACCTGGCGCGGCATCGGGAGCAGGGCAAGGTCCCGCCGCGGGAGCGGATCGGGGCGCTGCTGGACGAGAACACCCCCTTCCTCGAGCTCTCGCCGCTCGCGGCGAACGGGATGTACGACGACGAGGCGCCGGCCGCGGGGATCATCACCGGGGTCGGGCGGGTGCAGGGGCGGGAATGCCTGATCATCGCCAATGACGCGACCGTGAAGGGCGGCACGTACTTTCCCATCACCGTCAAGAAGCATCTCAGGGCGCAGGAGGTGGCGCAGCAGAACCGGCTGCCTTGCGTCTATCTCGTCGACTCGGGGGGCGCGTTTCTGCCGTTGCAGGCGGAGGTGTTCCCCGACCGGGAGCACTTCGGGCGCATCTTCTACAACCAGGCGATCATGTCTGCGCAGGAGATCCCGCAGATCGCGGCGGTGATGGGCTCCTGCACGGCGGGAGGGGCGTACGTCCCGGCCATGTCCGACGAGGCGGTGATCGTCAAGGGCACGGGCACGATCTTCCTCGGGGGGCCGCCGCTGGTGAAGGCGGCCACCGGCGAGGAAGTCACGGCCGAGGAGCTGGGCGGGGCGGACGTGCACACGCGGATCAGCGGTGTGGCCGATCACTTCGCCGAGGACGACTACGACGCGATCGCCATCGTGAGAAACATCGCGGAGAACCTGCGGCTGGACAAGCAGGAGCCGGAGACGCGCGTCGCGCCGGAGGAGCCGGCCTTCGACCCGAAGGAGATCTACGGTGTCATCCCCCGCGACCTGCGCAAGCCGTATGACGTGCGCGAGGTCATCGCCCGGATCGTCGACGGCTCGCGCTTCCAGGAGTTCAAGGAGCGCTACGCCACGACCATCGTCACCGGCTTCGCCCGGATCTTCGGCTACAAGGTCGGCATCCTGGCCAACAACGGCGTGCTGTTCAGCGAGTCGGCCCTCAAGGCTACGCACTTCATCGAGCTGTGCAACCAGCGGCGCATCCCGCTCGTCTTCCTGCAGAACATCACCGGCTTCATGGTGGGCAAGCAGTACGAGCGGGGGGGCATCGCCAAGGACGGCGCGAAGATGGTGCACGCCGTGGCCAACTCCACGGTGCCGAAGTTCACGGTCATCATCGGCGGCTCCTTCGGGGCCGGGAACTACGGGATGTGCGGCCGGGCATACTCGCCGCGCTTCCTCTGGATGTGGCCCAACGCGCGGATCTCGGTGATGGGCGGCGAGCAGGCGGCGGGCGTGCTGACCACGGTCAAGCGCGACCAGCTCGCGCGCGCCGGGCAGGAGCTGAGCGCCGAGGAGGAGCGGAGCATCGCCGACCCGGTGCTGGCCAAATACGAGGAGGAGGGGAGCCCGTACTATTCGACGGCGCGCCTCTGGGACGACGGCGTGATCGATCCCGCCGAGACGCGCACGTACCTCGGGCTGGGCCTGTCGATCGCGTACAACGCGCCGATCGAGACGCCCCGCTTCGGGGTCTTCAGGATGTGAGATCCATGGCCGTCACCTGGTTCCTCTTCGACCTCGGCAACACGGTGATCAAGCTCGGCTACGAGCGGGTGCTGGCCGCGATCTGCTCGCAGGCCTCGACCACCCGCGATCAGCTCATCGAGCTGCTCGAGGCGCCCGGCTCGTATCGGGACATGGAGCGGGGGGCCATCACCTTCTGGGAGTTCTACGAGCTCCTGGCCGACAAGGCCGACTACCGCGGATCGATCCGCGAGTTCCATGAGCTGTGGGGCGACTTCTTCGACGGCACCATCCCGGGCATCGAGGACGTGCTCGACCGGGTGCGGGAGCGCTATCGCGTGGCGTTTCTCTCGAACTCCAACGAGGTGCACGCGGACGTCATCCCTCGCAAGTTCGCCGGCCTGTTCCGCAAGGACGACCGCTTCATCTGGTCGTACCGTTTCCGCGCGGCGAAGCCCGATCCGGAGCTCTTCCGCCGGGCGCTGGAGGTGATCGGGGCGCTCCCCCATCACACGGTGTTCATCGACGACCTGGTGGAGAACGTGATCGCCGCGCGCGGCGTGGGGATGCACGCCTTCCAGTTCCGGGACAGCATGTCGCTGATGCGGGAGCTGGAGGCGGAGGAGCTACTGGTGCGCCAGTAACCCGTTCTGCACCGTCTGCGTCATCTGGTCCTCGCCGTACCACTGCCGGTGGAACTGCAGCAGCGCGTCGCGGTCGGCGTTGGCCGGCGACGCGGCGCCGTCGCTGCGGTGGAAGAGGCGGGGGAAGCCGTAGAGGACGAAGTCGAAGTTGCGCTTCGCGTACTCCTGCCCGAGGCGCTGGAACGAGGCGCCGTCGATGGAGAACTTCCTGACGCCCTTGTAGGACAGCTCCACGCGGGAGTAGCGCTTCTCGCGCATCTTCTTGGCGAACTCGAGGAAGGCCGTGTGCACGTCGATGGGCGTCTGGCGGAAGCTGATCTCCTTCAGGTCGTAGACGACCACGCCGGGCACCACCCAGTACTCGTAGTGCGCGGAGACTTCCATGCCGCGGAAGGCGGCGTTCTTCTTCAGGACGTCATCGACCGGCTGCTGGAGGAGGAGGACGTTCGCCGAGTAGCCGACCACCGCGGCGATGAGCGGCGTCCCGACGAACACCAGCTTGCGGTTGCGCAGGCCGGGGAGCGCCACATGCGTCCGCTCGAAGCGGAACTGGCGCTTGATCAATTGCCCGAACGAGACTTTTCTTTTCTGCTTCCGCGAGGCGGGCGGCTCCACGGGGATGGCGTAATAGATGATGGATAGGATCAGGCCGCCGGCGATGGAGAGCAGGCCGACGGGCCGGAAGACGAGCAGCGCGCCGAGGCCGAGGATATAGCTGACCCAGCTCGCATAGTTGATGCGGGTGCGGAGGCGCTGGGCCCGCTCGCGGTAGTAGTCGTCGTTGACGATCTCCGAGCAATGCTTGCAGCGGATGGCTCGCGCGGCGATCTCGCCGCCGCAGAACTGGCAGCGCGTCGACTGGTCGCCTGCCCGGCGCCGCTGGTTATGGTCCTCGGCGCGGCGCTGTTTCGGCGGCTCGATGATGGGCAGCGCCTCGGCGGCCGCCGCCTTCACGAAAAGCAATCCGCAGCTCGTGCAGGCCGGCGCACCATCTTCGATCAGGGAGTGGCATTCGGGACAATGCATCGACCCGGACTTGTGCAAACGGGCCGCCACTCATCACGGCTGGGCCTGCTATTCCAAAAATGGGGGGTGAAAATCGGCCCGGCGGGACTCACATTGGAGCGTCCAGTCGGAGGTCCTGATGAAACGATTCGGTTTCGTTGCCCTTTTTGTGCTCATCGCGGGCGCGGCCATGGCCGAGAACAGCCTGTTCGTCCGCGACGCGGTCGGCGTCCGGAGCTACCCGCCGCCGCCGCGCCTGGCGGAGCGGGCCAAGCTCGGGCCGGCTACGGAGCTCGCCCCGGCGATGCTCGTCGAGCCGGAGCGGATCGAGGCGATGCGCGATCGGAACGCGCGCGGCGCGGAGCCGCCCGAGATCGGCTTCACGCGCGCCCTGCC
>DATEOX010000429.1:0-4935 GCA_035273585.1 Thermoanaerobaculia bacterium | reverse complement strand
CTCATCGCGCTGGTGAAGGCGAGCGTCTGGACGTTGGCGCCACTCGTCGTCGTGTTCGCCGCGCTCGGCGTCTGGCGGAACTGGCCCTCCCGCTCCTCCCTGCCGCCCGCCCCTCTCCTCCTCTTCTTTCTCCCGATCCTCATCCTGGCCCAAGCCCCGCCCTCCAGCCTCGACGAGCTCGCCTACCATCTGGCGATCCCGCACACGTGGCTGCTGGAAGGGCGCGCCATCGACCTGCCGCTCATCTCCCACTCGTACTTTCCGCTCGGCATCGAATCAGCCGACATGCCGCTGCTGGCGATCCTCGGCCCGCTCGGCGGCGGCATCGCATCGCACTTTTTGCATCTGCTCGCCGCCGTCGCAACGGCGGCGGTGATCCAGCGCCGGACGCAATGCAGTCTTGTCACGGCAGCCATCATCACCACTCCCGCCCTCCTGATCACCGCTGGCTGGTCGCTGGTCGACTTCCCCCTCCTCGGCATCTGCGCCGTGCTGTTCGAGGAAGACGATCCGCGCACCATCGCCGCCGCGGTCGGCGCCGGCCTGCTGACCAAATACACGTTCATCCCGTTCGGCCTGATCGTCCTCCTCGTGACGCGCCGCTACCGCGGAGTCGCGCTCGGCGCCGCGATCGGGTCGGTCTTCTTCATCCGCAACCTGATCCTCACCTGGGACCCGATCGCGCCGTTCCTCCAGCCCGGCGCGCCGCACGTGATCGGCTACCGCGGCGCCCCCTTCCTCTCCGACTACGTCTTCGATCCTCGCTTCCTCGACGAGGCCCTCGGCGCCTCGCTGCTCACCACCGCCGCCCTCGCCGCGACGCTCGCCGCCGGCGCCTTGGCCATCGCCGCCGTCGCGCTCTTCCTCCTCGCGCCGTCGTCGCGCCTGCTCATCCCCTTCTTCGGCACCGCCGCGATGACTGCCCGCCCCGACCGCCGTTGGCTCCGCGTCCTGATCGCGGTCGCGGTGGCGGTGCAACTGGCGCTGGTCGTCGTGTACGTCGAGCGCACGAATGCCTTCGCCCTGATCGCCGGCCGCACGACGGACGAGGACTACCTGCGCAAGTCCCGCCGCTCGTACGACGCCATCGCCTGGCTCAACCAGACGTTGCCGCGCGCGTCCCGCACCCTGGTCATCGGCCTGAACGAGACCTACTGGTTCGAGCGCCCCGTCCGCGGCGCCGGTAACTTCGACGGCGAGCGCATGTCCCGCTACCTCGAGGCGACCACCCCCGACGCGCTACGCCTCCGCCTGGCCAGGGACGGCATCACCCACGTCGCCGTCTTCTCGCTGCCGCTGCCCACCGAGGTCGCGCGCAAGGTCGAGGAGCGGCAAACGACCCTGTCCCCCGCCGCGCAAAAGTCGCTGGCGGAGATGCTGGACCGCTATGCGGCGAGCGTGACCGGGCGTGGGGAGGTGACGCTGTTCGGGCTGCGGAACTGAGTTAAACTCGCCATCTCCATGAACTGTCCGAAATGCGGAGCGCCCGTTGCGGACGGAGCGGCGGAGTGCGGCGGATGCGGCATCGTGCTGGCGAAGGCGGCGGATGCGATGGATCACGCCTATCTGCGCCAGCAGGCCCGGGCCAGGCAGCAGGCCTCCGCGTCCGCGCCGGCGCAATCGTCGTCCTCGCCGCTGCGCGCGGTCATCATCGTCGTGATCCTCGCCGTCTGCGCGTTCGGCGCGTGGAAGTGGTACACCAGCGACAAGCAGTCGGATCTCGACCGGCTGGCCGCCGAGGCGACGCTGTGGAACCACGGGCCGCGCGAGCTCGATGATGGCAGCGCGAGCCGGCGCATCTGGCGTCTCGGGGTCAAGTTCGGCGTCGCAGTCGCCGTCTTCGCCGTCGGGTACTCGAGACTGAAGTCGTCGCTCAGCCCGTGAGGCGGGCAGCCATGAGAGTCGAACGTGTCTCCGACTCAGTCTTCACCGCCGAGTTCGAGAGCGACGAGGAGCTCCGCGAGGAGCACCGCCTGAACCTCTCGCAGGGGGCGCTGCGGCTGCCGACCGCGGAGACCGTCCCACTCCACGCCAGGCTCCGGGTCACGCTGCGCGGGCCGGGAGGAGGGGTGGCGGAGGTGCAGGCGACGGTCGTTGCGGCGCTGGCGGATGGCATCGCGCTGGCCATCGACGGCGATGGCGATGACATCTTGCGGCGGTTGTTGGCGCAGGGCGGTGGCGACAACAGGAATCAGACCGTGTGGGATCGCATCCGCGGACTGTCGCAGATGGAGAAGCTCCTGCTGGCGGTCAGGGCGGAACGTTCCGAGCGCGCGGTGCTGCTGCAGGACAACGACCCGCGCGTGCTGCTGTCGCTGCTGCGCAATCCGCGGCTCACCGTCGACGAAGTGGCGCGGATGGCCAGATCGTCGTTCATCACCTACCAGATCGCGGACGTCATCATGAAAGCCGCGCAGTGGATGGCCAGCCTCGACGTGCGGCTGGGGCTGATCCACAACCCGAAGACCCCGCCGGCGTTCGCCCTGCGCATCCTCCCCACGCTGCCCGACGCCGAGGTGCGGACCATCGCGCGGACCGGGACGAACATGGCCCTCAAGACCGCCGCGCTGCGTCGCCTGCAAGGCAAGTGAAATGTAGGGCCGGCTCTCCAGCCGGCCCAGGTCACAAATCCTACGGACAGGTGGCGAACGCGCCGGTGTCCGTCACCGCGGGGGCGTTCTCGTTGAGATAGTTGAAGTACCGCTTCGTGTCGCCGGACGCGACGTACGTCACGATCAGCTCGTAGTGGACGTTCGTCGTGGCGGCGGCGAAGACCCAGTGGCGGTTGTTCACGCCGCAGCCGTTCAGCTCCTTGACCAGCACCTCCCAGTTGTCCGGGCCGAAGAACCAGAAAAGGCCGGAGTTGGCGCTGGCGCCGGGAACGACGTTGCCGATGCCGCGGTTGCCGGCGAAGTCCACCCAGCGGGTGGAGACGAGGTACTTCGACTCGAGGCAGAGTGCCGTCGCGCTGCTCCCGCAGGTCAGGGCTACCGCCGACGTGAGGAACGCGGCCGGCGCGATCACCGTACCGTTGCGGTTGCCGAACGGATCGTTCGCGTTGCCGTCGAGGTGATAGACCGACAGGGCCGAGCCGCTGGTGATCGTGCGGTTGATCGAGGCGCGGATCTCCGCCTTCGTGCGCGCGACCGTCCAGAAGCGCACCTCGTCATAGGCGCCGTGCGCCGAGTGCTCCCACGAGACGTCGCTGCCGATGCGGACGTTGTCCGCGTTGGACGTCATCACCCCGGTCTCGTCGCGGCTGGCCACTTCCTCGCCGTCGATGTAGTGCTTGCGCACGTTGCCGTCGTACGTCACGGCGATGTGGTGGAACTCGTTGCGCGGCAGCGTGCCGCCCGTCAACTGTGAAGTCGAGCCCTTGATGTACGACCGGAGCTGGTTGCCGCAGACGCCGATCCACCATCCGGTCAGGTAGTTCTTGCCGGCGATGCTCGAGCAACTGGTGCCGCTGCCCGTCGTCGGGAAGTCATCGCTCACCGACACCCACGCCTCGAACGTGAAGCCGGTGGTGAAGTCGAAGCCGGAGGGCGGGATCTGGACATAGCCGTGTCCGGAGGGAATGACGAGATACGCGTTGAACGGCTGGGCCATGGCCGGAAGGGCCAGGAGCGTGAGGGCGACCAGGAGCAGGAAGGGAACCGTGCGGGAACGAATCATCCGTTGGCCTCCAATCGAATTGTGAGATGCGCGTCCATGATGCGGCCGAATCGCGCGCGATGCTGTGACGCAGGCAACAAAAAGGGCGCCGCGGTGAAGCGGCGCCCTGAGTAGTGCTGCGAGGTCGTGGATCGTTACACGGTGACGGCCTCGCCGACACCCGCCGCGGCGCGCAGCGCGTCGGCCTTGTCGGTCTGCTCCCAGGTGAACTCCGCCTCGTTGCGGCCGAAGTGGCCGTATGCGGCGGTCTTCTTGAAGATCGGGCGGCGGAGGCGCAGCGACTCGATGATGCCCCGAGGGGTCATCTGGAAGTGCTCGCGCACCAGATCCACGAGGCGCGACTGCTCGACGCGCCCCGTGCCGAACGTGTCGACGTACACCGACACCGGCTCGGCCACGCCGATGGCGTACGCGAGCTGCACCTCGACCTGGTCGGCCAGCCCCGATGCGACGATGTTCTTGGCAATGTAGCGGGCCATGTAGCACGCCGAGCGATCCACCTTCGTGGGATCCTTGCCCGAGAACGCGCCGCCGCCGTGACGTCCGCGGCCGCCGTACGTATCGACGATGATCTTCCGGCCGGTGAGGCCGGTGTCGCCCTGCGGGCCGCCGGTGACGAAGCGCCCCGTGGGGTTGATGTGGAACTTCGTGTCCTTGTCCAGCAGCTCACCCGGCACGACGGGGCGGATGACCTTGTCGATCACCGCGTCCGAAAGGTCGCGATGGCTGACGCTCGGCGAGTGCTGCGTGGAGATGACGATCGCCGAGGCGCGCAGCGGGCGGCCGTTCTCGTACTCGATGGTCACCTGCGACTTGCCGTCCGGGCGGAGGAAGTCGAGCTCGTTCGCCTTGCGCACCTCGGAGAGGCGCCGCGCGAGCTGATGGGCGAGCATGATCGGCAGCGGCATCAGCTCCGGCGTCTCGCGGCAGGCGAAGCCGAACATGAGGCCCTGGTCGCCCGCGCCGCCGGTGTCGACGCCCTGCGCGATGTCGGGCGACTGCGGATCGATCGACGAGATCACCGCGCACGTCTCGCTGTCGAAGCCGTACTTGGCGCGGGTGTAGCCGATCTCGCGGATGGTGTTGCGGACGATGGAGGGAAAGTCGACGTAGGTCTTGGTCGTGATCTCGCCCGAGATCATGGCCAGGCCGGTGGTGACCAGCGTTTCGCACGCCACGCGCCCGACCGGGTCCTCGGCCAGCACGGCGTCGAGAATCGCATCCGAGATCTGGTCCGCGATCTTGTCCGGATGCCCTTCG
>DATEOX010000428.1:0-10310 GCA_035273585.1 Thermoanaerobaculia bacterium | reverse complement strand
GCCGGCGTCGGCGCCCTCCTCGCCCTGGACGCCTCCAGTCGCCGCGGGGACGTCGTCGCCGCCGTCCTCCTCGGCGTCGCGCTGGCCGCGGGCGCGGTGGCCATCGGTCTCTGGACGCGGACCGCGGGCGATCGTCTGCAGGAGGCGACGCGGTTCGTCTGGGCCGGCGTCGTGGTCTGCTGGTCCGTCGCGCTCTTCCTGACTGCCATGCGGAGGGCTCGCGGTGGCAAACTCGCTCGAAGATAGCTTCAACTTCGTCCTCGACAAGGGGGAGCTCTGGTTCGGCGCGTTCCGCCGCAGCGACGCCGTGGCCGAGCGGCTCTTCACCGATCACTCCACGCCGAGGGAGCGCGTGCGGGCGGCGACGACGCTGTGGTTCGCCGCCTTCTTCCTCTCCATCGTGATCGGCTCCCCTATCTACTACCGCTACGGCCTGAGGCTCGACAGCCTCGGCTTCCACCTCTGTTCCGTCCTCGCGCAGTACTGCAGCCTCTTCGCCATCACCTGGTGCTTCCACCGCGGCCTGAAAACGTACGGCGTGCGCTCCAGCCTCTTCGATACGTTCGTGCTGCAGACCACCGTGGCCGCCGGATTGGCGCCGCTCTTCACCCTGGCCACCCTGCCGGCCAAGATGCGCATGCTCGACATCCTCCGCCATCCGGGCGCCGTGAAGCCGCCGCTGGCGTCCGCACTCGGACAGGTGCTCGGCCATTCCGTCCGGCGGAGCGGCGTGCTGGAAATCGCGGACATGGCCGCCCTTCCGGTGATCATCGCCCTCCTCGCCCTCGGCGCGGCGCGGCTGGTGCCCATCCTGACCAAGCACTACGCCGCCGATCCGTGGCGCGTGATCCGCGCGCTGGCCTTCGCCTCGGCGATCCTCGCCCCCCTCCCCATCCTCGGCGGCGCGATCGTCGAAGTCGTGCTCTGCCACTCGTTCACCCCTGATAATCCGACACCATGAAACGAACGACCCTCCTGTTCCTCGCTCTCATCCTGGCCGCCTCGGCTCGTGCCGACGGCACCGCCGATCTCCGCGCGGCGCTGGCCAGGCTGCCCGGCCGCGAGCTGCTGCGCGCGACGGTCTCGCTGCAGAGCGAGAGCCGCCAGGAGGATGAGGATGCTCGGCCCGATCCGGGACGCGGCGCGGTGGACGTCGAGCATGGCGCGGGCGGGCTGCATGTGATCTACACGGCGGACGTCACGGCCCGCGCGCAGCAGGAGACGCGCACGAACTCCGTCGATCCGGAGAAGCCGACGCCTACCGTCCGCGCATTGCGCGACCTCGACGCCGTGACCATCATCGAAGCCGTCGACGCGGCGAGCGTCCTGGCGCGCCTGCTGGACAACGCGCGCCTCACGAAGGACGCGCCGTCGCCGAGCGGCCGGCAGCTCACCTTCGCCATCAAGCCGAAGCTGGCCAAGTCCGAGGCCAAGCACGTGAAGAGCATCGACATGACGCTGGTGGTCAACCTCCGGCCCGACGGCGTCCCTGTCTCGGCCGAGTCGACCTACACGCTCAAGGCGAAGTTCTTCCTCATGAGCTTCGAGCAGACGTCGCGCAATAGCTGGAGCTTCGGCGTCGCCGGCGACCATCTCGTCGCCCTGCGCCATCAGAAGCAGCAGAGCGGCTCCGGCATGGGCCAGAAGTTCAGCGAGAAGGCTACGACCACGGTGACGGTGCGCTGAGCGTTTGACTCCGGCGCTCCGTCGCCGTACGTTTGTTCCATACAGATGCCACCATTTCAGTGGGAGAAGCTGGTCGGCCTGATCGCCGAGCGGAAGGTCGTCCCCGTGATCGGGCAGGACCTGCTGCAGGTCGCGACGCCGCGCGGGGAGATGCCCCTCTACCGCTGGCTGGCCATCCGGGCCGCGGAGCAGATGGGGCTCGCCCCGCCGGCGGACGACGCGCCGAACCCGCTCCACGCCGTAGCGATGCAATGCCGCGACAAGCCCGACTACGACATCTACGCCACCATCAAGTCCATCCTCGAGACGGAGTCGTTCGCGCCGCCGCAGGCGCTCGTCGACCTGGCCTCCATCGACGCCTTCTCGCTCTTCGTCACCACCACGTTCGATCCCCTCCTGGAGCAAGCGTTGAAGGGGATGGGCCGCCTCTCACGCGTCTACGCCGTGAACGCCTCGCGGGCCAGGGACCTGCCGGACGCGAGCTACGACAGCGGGGCGGCGACGGTCTTCCATCTCTTCGGCCAGGTCAGCAACGCCGGCGACTACGCGGTGACCGAGGACGACACGCTGGAGCTGATGGTGCGCCTGCAGTCGGATGCGACGCGCCCGCAGAACCTCTTCCGCGAGCTCGTGCAGCGCGACCTCCTCTTCCTCGGCAACCGCTTCCCCGACTGGCTGGCCCGCTTCTTCATCCGCTCCACCAAGCGCGAGCGCATCTGGATCCCCGCCGAGCACATGCGCTTCGTGGCCGACGACTGCCTGCGCGACGACAGCGACCAACTGGCTTTCCTCCGGCCCCACATCCGCGTCTACACCGACGGCACCCTGGCCTCGTTCGTCTCCGAGCTTCGCCGCCGCTGGGACGAGCGGAAGGCGCTGATGAAGGCCAAGGAGGCGACGACCTCCGCCTCGGTCTTCGAGGTGGAGCGCGGCTCGGTCTTCGTCAGCTACGCGCGGGAAGACCGTCCCGCCGCGGAGAAGGTCGTCAAAGCGCTGGCGGACGCGGGCCTCGACGTCTGGTTCGACCAGAGCGATCTTCACTCCGGCGACGACTTCGCCCGGCGCATCGAGGAAGCCATCGACCGCTGCGCCGTCTTCGTCCCGCTGATCTCGCGGTCCTGCTACGACTCGCGGCGCTTCTTTTTCAGAGAGTGGTATGCCGGGATCTCCGTTTCGAAGGCGGCGAGCGAGATGTCCCGCTTCCTGATGCCGATTGTCATCGACGATATCCAGCTGACCGACGAGCACATCCCCCGCGAGTTCCGCGATGTACATCTGACGACAGCCGGCGAGGACGGTCCGCCGCGCAAGTGGGTGGATGACGTGCGCGAGGAGGTGCGCAAGTTCCGCAATCCGTCTCGGGCGGGCGCAGCGTGAACGATCAGCGGCGTCCCTGGCCATCGCTCCTCGCCTTCCGGGAGGCGGACAAGGCCCGCTTCGGCGGCCGTGACGAGCAGATCGACGCCCTCTTCCGACGGATTGCCGCCGACCGCCTCACCCTCCTCTTCGGACTCTCCGGCCTGGGCAAGACCTCCCTCCTCCTGGCCGGCCTCTTCCCCCGCCTCCGCGGTGAGCATTACTTCCCCGTCTACATCCGCCTCGGATACGGCTCCGATGACCCGCCGCCGGTCGAGCAGATCAAGCGGGCCATCGTCGAGCAGGCCGCCACCTCGCGCGTCGAAGCCCCAGAACCGCTGCCGGAGGAGACGCTCTGGGAGTACTTCCGCCGCGCCGGCGCCGGCTTCTGGGACGAGCGCAACTACCCCGCGCTCCCCGTCCTCGTCTTCGACCAGTTCGAGGAGCTCTTCACCAAGGGCGGCAGCGACCCGGCGCTCGTCGATCAGCTATCGGATCTCGCCGAGCGGACTTCGCCCGCGGGCGAGCGCTACCGGCTCGTCTTCGCCATCCGCTCCGATTACCTGGCCGATCTGGAGCGGATCAGCGACCGGGTGCGGGCCATCTTCTCCAACCGTTACCAGCTCAAACAGATGAGCGGCGAGGCGGCGCTGGCCAGCACGATCAAGGCCGGCGGCGACCTCATCGAAGAGAGCGTCGCGCAGTACATCGTCCGCTTCGTCGCCGCGGCGCCGGAGGGCGACTCGTCGTCCGTCGAAGGCTTGCGCGTCGATCCGGCCCTGCTCAGCCTCATCTGCAGCGAGCTCAATGAGCGGCGCATCGAGCGCGATGAGCCCCGCATCACGGCGACGATGCTCTCCGGCTCGAAGGATGAGATCCTCGCCCGCTTCTACATGACGAGCCTGGCCGGCGTGGCGCCCGAGCTGCGCGAGCTGATCGAAGACAAGCTGGTCACCCGCGACGGCACGGCGCGCAACTTCATCTCCGCGCAGACGGCGTACGAGACGCCCGGCGTGACGAAGGAGGATGTGGCCCGGCTCGTGGAGCGCCGCCTGCTGCGCTTCGAAGGGAGCGGCGACTCGCTCCGCCTGGAGCTGACCCACGACCGCCTGACCGGCGTCGCCGCCGCCAGCCGCCGCGAGCGCGAGAAAACGCGCCAGCTCGCCGAGGCCGAGCGCCGCGTGGCCGCGACGCAGCGCGCCCTTCGTCGCAACCGGCGTCTGGCCATCCTGTTCCTCGTGCTCCTGATCGCCGCCGTCGCCGGCCCGTTCATCATCCGCCGCTGGACGCTGATCGGCGCGCAGCGCGTGGAAGCCGACTCCGCCTTCCGCCTGGCCATGCAGAAGCTCGAGTCCGACGAGCCGTCCGAGGGCCTCGCGTACCTCGCGCGCGTGGTGCGTCTGGACCCGCGCAACCGCGCCGCAAGAACGCTGCTCTTCGATCACGTCGCGCACCGGCCGTGGCCGGTGCCGTTGCGCAGCTTCGGGCCCACGGCCCCGATCAAGGCGGCGGCGATCAGTCGGGACGGCGCGTACGCGGTCTTCTACACCGAGGAGACAGTGGAGATGTGGGACGTGGCGCGGGGGCAGCGGATTGGGTCGATCGCGCCGACGGAGTACGAGCCACGGGCTGCCTTCGCGTCCGACGACAGGACAGCCATCCTGGAGCGCATCCATCTGGGTTACGACGGCCGCATCTGGAACCCCTTCGATAAACGGCTGCTCACGCTTCAGGAGCTGACAACGCGCGTCGGCTCAGACCACAACCTCCTTCGCGCCTTCGACTTCAGCCGCGAGGGTGATCTGATCGCTTTCCAAGACCACGACGGCATCTCGATCCGTTCGTTCGCCTCCGACCTCTTCGAGCATGTCGCCTTTCCGGAGGAGCTCGGCCAGGTCGCCTCGGTCCGCTTCTCGCCCGACGCACGATTCGTCGTCGTCACCGGCCGCGCGGGACTGATCATGTACGACCGCCAACGGCGCCGTGTCACCGGCAAGGGCGTCGTCGAATTCCCGGAGCTGATCGCTTTCACCGCCGACGGCGAGCAGGCGCTCACGCTCTCCGACAGTCGGCTCAAGGTGGACGTGTGGGACCTGGCCAGCGGAGTGGCTACAGCCGGCTTCAAGCCGAGCTCGCCCGTCGCAAGAACCGCGATGACGCGCGACGGCGCATTCATCATGACCTGGGGCGATGACCGCGTGGTGAGCCTTCTGACCATGTACGGAACGCCGGTGCGGGAACCGTTCTATCAGCTCGAGCCGCTAGCCGACGCCTGTTTCAGCGCCGACGGAACACGCCTGCTGCTCGTAACGGACCGGTCGATCCGGCTGCGGAGCGTGGAAACGGCGGAGCCAGCGGGCGAGCCGCTCCTCGACTCGAAGGGCTTCGTCGCTGCCGGCTTCGTCGACGGCGGCCGCAACCTGCTGACCATCTCCCGCTCGTCCGCGCACGTGTGGCACGTACCGCCGGCCGTCCCGCTGCCCCTGGTGGCAGCGGACGTCCAGTCGCCGTGGATGCGGGCCAGCCGCGAAACGCTCGTCGTCAATGATGGAGATACGTTGGCAGTCTTCGATGCGGTAACGAAACGTCCTCTGTGGCGCCGCGGGATCTTGCCGAGGGACGCGATGCGCCTTCTCGTCGTCGATCCGGCCGGGTCGCGCGTCCTCTCATACGACGCCACGGACCGCACGCTGCGTCTCGTCGAGGGAGCCACCCGCAAGGCGCTCTGGTCGCGATCGATGACCGTTCCGGTCAAAGCGGCGAATTTCTCCGCGGACGGCACCGCAATCCTGCTCACCGTGGAGGACGTCGACCCTGAGACCTCCCGTGTGCCGCTGACCGTCGCGTGGGTGGTCTACGACGCGAGCAACGGCGAGCCGCTCGGACCGGTCATTCCGCCGGAGCAAGGCGTGATCCGCGGGCTCAGCCGAAACGGCACACTGATGTTGATGCAAAGCGATCGCGGTGCAGTCGTCCTCTGGGACGTGAAACGTCACGAGCCGATCACGACGATCCGCCAGGCCGGCGTGAACACCGTGAAGCTCAGCGCGGACGGCGACCTGATCGCCGCCGCCTCGCGCAAAGGCGGCATCCGGGTGTGGGGAGCTCCCGACGGCCGGGAGATCGCCGCATCGGCGGACGGCGGCGACCTCCTCACGTTCAGTCCCGACGGCCGCGATTTAGTCGTCGCGACGAATGACGCGGTCGAGATTCGCGACACCCGGACGCTGAACCGCAGGTCGGAACCGATCGCTGTCAGTGCCGTGCGCGATCCCGAGTTCAGCGCCGACAGCCGCCGCCTGCTGATCCGGGACAACGACGGCGTGCAAATGTGGGACGTTGCCTCAGGCCGCCCGCTCAGCCGCAGGAGATCATCGGGCGCCGCCACTCTGCTGCCGGATGGCAGCTCTCTGTTCCTATACGACAAAGTCAGCACCATCCGCCAGCTCCCCCTCCCCACCCTCCCGCCCGCCGATGGCGAGCCGCTCGCCGATCTGGCCGAGGCGCTGGCGGGGGTGCGGGTGACGAACCTCGGCGTGACGCAGCCGGTGGACGGGCGGCCGGTGATCGACCGGCTGGCCAAGGGGTGCGCGGGGAGGCGGGATGCGTTGTGCGAGGTCGTGCTGCGGGTGGCGGCGGCGCGGTAGCGCGCAATCGCGTGCAAGCCCACTACTGCATGTACACATCATTCTGACAACGGTTGACGGCGGAACGGCTCATCTTGGAAGCATGCGAAGAAACCTACTTCCCCTCCTCTTCCTCCTGATCGCGTCCCTTCCCGTCCACGCGGCGCTGCGGCGCTGCGACAACCGGGCGAATCCGCCGAACCGCTACGTGCCGTGCGAGGTGTTCACCACCTTCGTCGTCCCGGGCAACACCACGAACCCGTACACCGCGTACGAGATTCGGGCGGAGTTCTCCAACCCCGCCACACCGAACGTCACGGTGTACGGGTACGTGGAGAGCGTCGTCGTCACCACCACGGCGCCCATCACCACCACCATCACCTACCGCTTCCGCTTCAACCCGATGACCGACGGCTCCTGGACCTGGCTCTACGTCTCCAACCCGGCCGGCCTGGTCACGAACGACCCCTCCGTGCAGTGGTTCAACTCCGGCCACGCCACGAAGGAGAGCGGCTTCGTCCGCCGTGACGACGCGAACGGCTTCCCGGGGCGCATCGTCTACGACTGCTTCGCCGACACGCCGGCCGGCGGCGCGAGCGAGTGCCCGCCGGAGACGAACATCCCCAACGGCGTCGACCATCCGCTCTTCTGGGGCCAGACCTACTACCAGATCATCAACAACGCGGCGACCGGGAGCTCCAGTTGGCAAGGAGCGGTCACCGGCGCGAAGAGCAAGGGCTACCGCAAGATCCGCCTCCTCGTGTACCCGTGGCGCGGCTCGTTCAACGGCACGTACGACATCGGCGGGGTGGCGGTCACGGCCAAGGAGTCGACGCCGTACGCGCCGATCAGCACGAGCAACCCGTGCAACGTCAGCTCGACGCAGATCAACCTCGCCCACTTCAACACCCTCGACGCCATCATCAACTATATGTACACGCAGCGGATGACGGCGGAGCTGATCATCTTCAAGGACCAGAACATCGACCCCGACCCGACCAAGGGCAACTGCGGCCAGACCTTCTTCAACGCCACCGACGACACGCGCTACGCGAGATACGTCGTCAGCCGCTATGCCGCCTTCCCGAACGTCACCTTCTCGATGTCGAACGAGTGGCAGCTCTCCGCCCCTCCCTACACCACCACGCAGTGGAACACCCTCGGCGAGGCGCTCAAGCCGTACGACCCGTTCCGCATCCATCCCCGCTCGAAGAACCTGCGCCTGATGGCCATCCACCCGAGGTCGAGCAACACGCCCGATCCGGGGCTGGCCAAGGCTCAGGCGGTGGACATCAACGGCGTCCAGACCGGCTGGATGGTGCACATCAGCCAGCAGTGGTCGAGGTACCACGCGCAGGCGAACCCCGGCAGCACTCTCCAGCCGGACCAGTGGGGGAACGAGCTGCTCTCCGCGAATGCGTCGCTCGGCATGCCCATCATCGACGACGAGTTCGGCTACCTGGTGAAGCTGCGCAACGAATACGGCGCCGCCGCGCGGGAGAAGCACCGCAACGCCATCTGGGGCATGTCCACCTCCACCGTGTACGGCACGGACGGCGACGACACCCTCGCCAGTGCGCAACACCCGCAGGACCTCATCAAGCGCTCGGAGTGGAAGGAGCAGCCGGATTGGAACGACTTCTACGCCATGTACCGGTTCTTCACCGACCAGACGACGCCCGCGCCGCTGGGCGAGGTGTACAAGATGCGCCGCCGCCTGGACGTCTTCAACGACCCATCGCGCGGCTTCCTCATCGGCTTCACGAACCTCCGCTTCGTGCTGTACGACGTGAAGGGCTCGAACGGCGCCAACTTCGCCATCACCCTCCCCACGCCCCCGGCCGGCCAGCGCTACCGCGTCTGGGCGTTCGACCCGTCCGTCGATCCGACGCTCATCGGCCCGCTCGGCGGCTACACGCAGATCGACAACGGCGTCCCGGGCGGCACGTACACGATCGACCACACGAAGGAGCTGCCGCATGACACGGTGATCGTGATCAAGCCGGTCGTTTATCCGTAGTTGCTGTTTGCTGATGGTCAGCGCCGCGGTGCGGCGCTGACCACGCGCGAGCTGATGATTTTCCCCGCGTTGTCCAGCGTGTACTCCAGCACCGTGCCGGTCGTGTCGCGCACCTGCTTCACCGCCTGGCCGGCGGCGTTCGTGGTTTGGTTGATGACTGGCAGGTCGAGGAGGCGGCCCACGGTCTTGTCCGAGCCGACGACGTTGCCGGCGGTGTCGAGGGTGCGCTCGACGATGTTGCCGGTCGTGTCGAGCGTCCGCTGCACCGTCTGCCCGAGGGTGTTGACCGTCTGGCTGAGCAGACCGCCGGGGGCGGTGACGTTGTTCAGCGTCTGGCCCACCGTGCCCACCGTCTGGCTGACCACGCCGCCCGGCTGGAGCGCGGTGTTGGCCACGTTGCCCACCGTGCTCACCGTCGTGTCGACGGCGGTGAGGAGGTTGGTGATGATCTTCGGGTTGTTGTCGATGGTCTGCAGCGTGCGGTCGAGAATCTTCGCCACCTTGTCCAGTCGCACGATGAGCCGCGCCTCGGCGCCGACGCCGCTGATCTGCAGCCGCACCCGGTCGATCTTCGCCTCCGCGCCGGCGTTGAGCACGAGGAGGTTGGCCACCCGTGCGTCGAGCGCCACCTGCACGTGGACGTTCTGCACGTCGAGGCGGATGTCCTCGACCGAGAGGTTCGGGACGTCGAGCAGGACGTCGGGCTGGTTGCTCGTCCCCGCGCCGACGCTCTGCCGCGCCGCAGTCGAGGCGGGCCGCCGCTGCTGCGCCGCGAGCGGAAGGGCGATGAGGATGATGGAGAGCAGGATGAGGATGCGCTTGTTCATCGTCGTCGCTCCTTAACGCCGCGGCGCGGCCGTCGCCTGGCTCACCACGCGCGAGTTGATCACCTTGCCCGCCGCATCGAGGGTGTACTCGATGACGTTGCCGCTCGCGTCGCGAACCTGTTTGACCGCCTGGCCGGCGGCGTTCGTCGTCTGATTGATGACCGGCATGTCGAGCAGCCGCCCGACGGTCTTCTCGTTCACGACCTTGCCGGCCGTGTCGAGGGTCCGCTCCACGATGTTGCCCGTCGTGTCGAGCGTCCGCTGCACGGTCTGGCCGAGGGTGTTGACCGTCTGGGAGAGGACGCCGTTCGGGGCGGTGAGGTTGCCCAGCGTCTGGCCCACGGTGCCCACGGTCTGGCTCACGACGCCGCCCGGCTGGAGGGCGGTGTTGGCCACGCCGCCGACCGTGCCGACCGTGTTGTTGACGGTGCTCAGGAGGCGCTCGAGCAGTTGGGGGTTCTTGTCGATGGTGGTCAGCGTCCGGTCGAGGATCTTGGCCACGTTGTCCAGCCGCACCACGAGGTAGGCCTCGGCCTGCACGCCGCGGATCTCCAGCTTCACCCGGCCGATGCCGGCATCGACGCCGGCCTTGAGCGAGACGAGGTTCGCCACCCGCGCGTCGAGGGCGAGGTGGACGTTCACGTTGTCGACGTCGAGCAGGATCTGATCGACGTGGAGGTCGGGCACCTCCAGGTAGACGTCGGAGTTGGCCGCGAAGGCGGCCCGATCGGCCGCGGACATCGTCGGCTCGCGGCGCTGCGTCGCCGCGCCGGCCGCGCGCGCCTGCGGGTTGTC